>NZ_JAEMGT010000063.1:0-26478 GCF_017655185.1 Rahnella sp. ChDrAdgB13
CGGGAAACGAGACTCGAACTCGCGACCCCGACCTTGGCAAGGTCGTGCTCTACCAACTGAGCTATTCCCGCTCTGCGCACTCAACGAAATTCTTCATCGGTACGGGGTGCGCATTATACGAGAAATCCTTTTAGCCGCAAGCCCCTGAAAGCAAAAAAACGTTTTTTTTGTTCAAGTGCCGATTAAAACAGCAAACCGGCGATTTAAGAAGCGAAACACGGTGATTTCGTGCTTCGCACCGCAGTAAAAAAGATTTCAGGTATTTTAGAGATTAATAAAATGATCGCGGTAATACGCCAGTTCAGCCACGGATTCACGAATATCGTCCAATGCCTGATGCGTGTTTTGCTTCTTAAAGCCACTCAGCACTTCCGGTTTCCAGCGGCGCGCCAATTCTTTCAGGGTGCTGACATCCAGATAACGGTAGTGGAAGTAGGTTTCAAGCTCCGGCATGTACTTAAACAGGAAACGACGATCCTGCCCGACGCTGTTGCCACAAATTGGCGATTTACCTTCCGGCACCCACTCGCGCAGGAACTCAATCGTCTTTTGCTGCGCGGCATTATCGTCAAACGGACTGGCTTTCACACGATCGACCAGACCACTACCGGTGTGCGTACGGACATTCCAGTCGTCCATTAGCGCCAGTTGTGCGTCAGACTGATGCACTGCCATCACCGGGCCTTCAGCCAGAATGTTCAGATGCGCGTCGGTGACCAGCGTCGCAATTTCAATAATACGGTCTCGCTCAGGATCCAGACCGGTCATCTCAAGGTCGATCCAAATCAAATTCGAGTCATTTGCAGCCATGATGCGTCCTATTACAATGAAAGAGATATAGCTGGTATCATAGACGTTTTGGTCGCACCGAGCGATTAAAGCCAGTCAAGTGAGGCGCAGTGACTAAGTCAAAACTGTCTAAAGGGCAACAACGTCGCGTTCAGACTAACCACCAGCGTCGTCTGACACAGACCGACAAACGGAAAGAGCTGGACGATTCTCTGCACGGCGAACCGCAGGACGGCATCGTCATCAGCCGTTTCGGGATGCATGCGGACGTTGAAGCGGCCGACGGCAGCCAGCACCGTTGCAACATCCGCCGTACCATCCGATCACTGGTCACCGGTGACCGCGTCGTCTGGCGCAAAGGCGAAAACGACAGCGTTAAAGGTATCGTTGAGGCGGTACATGAGCGCACGTCCGTCCTGACGCGTCCTGATTTCTACGACGGCGTGAAACCGATCGCCGCCAACATCGACCAGATCGTCATTGTTTCCGCCATCCTGCCAGAGCTGTCTCTGAACATTATCGACCGCTATCTGGTGGCCTGCGAAACCGTAGAAGTTGAGCCGCTGATTGTACTCAACAAAATTGACCTGCTTGATGACGAAGGCCGTAAATTCGTCGAAGGCATGATGGACATCTACCGCAAGATTAATTACCGCGTGCTTGAAGTTTCAAGCCAGACCGGTGAAGGCATGCCGGCGTTTGAAACCGCGCTGACGGACCGCATCAGTATCTTTGCCGGTCAGTCCGGCGTGGGGAAATCCAGCCTGCTGAATGCCCTGCTTCCGCCGGAAGAAAAACAGATCGTGGTGAACGAAGTCTCCGATAACTCCGGTCTGGGCCAGCACACGACGACCGCAGCCCGCCTTTACCACTTCCAGCGCGGCGGCGATGTTATCGATTCCCCTGGCGTGCGTGAATTTGGTCTTTGGCATCTCGCGCCAGAGCAAATCACACAAGGCTTTGTCGAATTCCGCCCTTTCCTCGGCTATTGCAAATTCCGCAACTGCAAACACGGCAGCGATCCGGGCTGTGCAATCCGTGATGCGGTCGATCGCGGCGAAATCGCGGAAGAGCGTTTCGACAACTACCATCGCATTCTGGAAAGTATGGAAGACGTAAAAACGCGTAAAAACTTCGACGCGCTTTAATGTTAAGCCATTGAGCTAAAAGGTTAAGGGCAAGCGGGTGAAGTTAACGGAAGTTGAACCGATGATTTCACCCCGTTACAATCCTCCACCTTAAAACACTGTGCGGCCGTCAAAAAGACGGCCTCCTGCAAAATGGCCGGATAAAACCGGTCATTCATACCATCCAAGAGGTTTTCCCGTGCTGGACAGTATCAAAATCAAACTCCAATATTTACTTCCTAAACAAGGATTAACCCGTCTGGCAGGCTGGGGCGCAGATAAACGCGCGGCCACGCTGACGCATTGGGTCATCAAAGCTTTCGCCCGTTTCTACAGCGTAGACATGAAAGAAGCGCAGAACCTGGATCTCAAATCGTACGCCACCTTCAATGAATTCTTTGTCCGTCCGCTGCGTGATGGCGCGCGTCCGGTGGTCAGCGGTCTGGATATGCTTTGCCTGCCCGCCGATGGCGCAGTCAGCCAGTTAGGCGCGATTACCGATGGCAAACTGTTCCAGGCAAAAGGCCACTTCTACAGCCTCGAAGCGTTGCTGGCCGGAAATTATCTGCTGGCAGAAAAATTCAAAGAAGGCCAGTTCGCCACGATTTATCTGGCGCCGCGCGACTACCACCGCGTGCATATGCCGTGCGGCGGCGTGCTGCGCGAAATGATTTACGTGCCCGGCGATTTGTTCTCCGTGAACCCGCTGACGGCGGCCAACGTCCCGAACCTGTTTGCCCGTAACGAACGCGTCATCTGCGTATTTGATACTGAATTTGGCCCGATGGTGCAGATTCTGGTCGGCGCGACCATCGTGGGCAGCATTGAAACCGTGTGGGCAGGCTGCGTCACGCCGCCGCGCGAAGGCATTATCAAACGCTGGACATACCCGGCCGCTGGCGAAGAAGGCGTGATTGCGCTGGAAAAAGGCCAGGAAATGGGACGTTTCAAACTGGGCTCAACCGTGATCAATCTGTTTGCTGCAAACCAGATCCGCTTTATGCCGCAACTGAGCAACGGCACCGTCACACGCATGGGCGAACCGTTTGCTGAAGCGCTGCGTACACCGGCAGCAGCAACGGCTGAACCTGTGGTACCAGAAGCAATTGTCACTCCGGAAGCACCTGTCATCGCAGAAACGCCGGCAGGTGTGGCCACAGCTGAACCACAAGCGCCTAAAGACTACTGAGTACGCGTTAAACCACCGAAAAGGAATTGACCAAGTGCGCCTGATCCCCGCCCTGCTGATGAGTTTATTGCTGGCTCTGCCTCTGGTGGCGACAGCAACCCCGACCGAAGATCAGCTCAAACAAGAGCTGAAACAGGCGGAAGCCAATAAAGAAATGGCCAATCAGACGCAGGTGGTTGAGGCGCTGCAAAGTGCGCTCAACTGGCTGAATGAGATGAATGTTTCGGCCGGGCGCACTACGCAATATCAGACGGTCATCGATGATTTTCCGAAACTGACTCAGGCGCTGCGCCTCGAGCTGCAAAATCAGCCCGAAAAGCCGCCTGCCGTTGATGACAGCATTCCTGCCGCGCAGCTTGAGCAGCAGATTTTGCAGGTCAGCAGCCAGCAGCTGGAAGAAACCCGCCAGCTGCGTCAGGAGCAGGATCGTTTCCGCGATATCAGCGATTCGGTCAGCCAGATCCCCCAACAACAAACTGAAGCCCGGAATGCGCTTAGCGATATTGAGCAGCGCATGCAGGCGGCCACGGCGGCGGCGCCATCTTCACCCCTGGCGCAGGCTCAGCTCAGCGCGCTTCAGGCTGAATCGGCGGCACGCAAAGCCAAGGTTGATGAACTGGAGCTGGCGCAGCTTTCTGCCAATAACCGGCAGGAACTGTCACGACTTCGCGCCGATCTCTACAAAAAACGCGCCGATTTTCTCGATCAGCAATTGCAGGCTTTACGCAACATGCTCAACAACCAGCGCCAGCGCGAAGCTGAACAGGCACTGGAAAAAACCGAGCAGTTAGCTGAACAAAGCGGTGAGCTTCCGCATTCCATCAGCCAGCAGTTGCAGTCGAACCGCGAGCTGTCGCTGGCGCTGAACCAGCAGGCGCAGCGCATGGATCTGATTTCCTCGCAGCAGCGTCAGGCTGCCGCGCAGACACAACAGGTTCGCCAGGCGATTAACACTATCCGCGAACAGGCGCAGTGGCTGGGCGCGTCGAATCTGCTGGGCGAAACGCTCCGGGCGCAGGTTTCCCGTCTGCCGGATATGCCTAAACCGCAACAGCTTGACCGCGATATGGCGCAGCTGCGCGTTCAGCGTCTGCACTATGAAGATTTACTGGATAAGCAGGCAATTTACCGTCAGGGACGTCAGGACGACGGCAAACCGCTGACGGCGGCGCAGCAAAAAATTCTTGATGCCCAGCTGCGGACTCAGCGTGATTTACTCAATTCGCTGCTCTCCGGATGCGATACGCAAATTCTTGAACTGACCAAACTGAAAGTCGCCAACAGCCAGCTGGTGGAAGCGCTGAATGACGTACATGACGCCGCGCACCGTTATCTGTTCTGGGTCGCCGACGTCAGCCCGATTGGTTTTTCCTATCCGGTGCAGGTCGCACATGACCTGAAACGTCTGGTGTCGCTCGATTCCCTGAGCCAGCTGGGCGGCGCGTCGATGATGATGATCACCAGCAAAGAAACGCTGCTGCCACTGTTTGGCGCGCTGATCCTGGTGATTGTCAGTATCAGCTCACGCAAACACTATTACGCGTTTCTGGCGCGTGCCAGCAGCAAGGTCGGAAAAGTCACCCAAGACCATTTCTCACTGACGATGCGCACGGTGTTCTGGTCAATTCTGGTCGCAATGCCGTTGCCCGTACTGTGGGCGGCGCTGGGCTTCGGGCTGCAAAGTGCGTGGCCTTATCCGATTGCGGTCGCCATTGGTGATGGCGTGACGGCAACGCTGCCGATCCTCTGGGCGTTTATGGTCAGCGCCGCGCTTGCTCATCCTCAGGGGCTGTTTGTCGCGCACTTTGGCTGGCCTCAGCGCGCCGTTTCGCGGGCATTACGCTATTACGCCCTGTCAATCTGGGTACTGGTGCCGCTGATTATGGCGCTGATTACCTTCGATAATCTCAATGACCGCGAGTTCTCCAATACGCTGGGTCGCCTGTGTTTCGTTATTCTTTGTCTGGTGGTTGCGCTGGTGACGCACAGCCTGAAACGCGCGGGCATTCCGCTGTACCACGATAAACACGGCAACAGCGAAAACGTCCTCAATAATACGCTGTGGTGGATGTTACTGGGCGCACCCGTTGTGGCCGCGCTGGCCTCGCTGATGGGCTTCCTGGCCACATCACAGGCTCTGCTGGCGCGTCTGGAAACCTCGGTTGCCATCTGGTTTGTTCTGCTGGTGATTTATCACATTATCCGCCGCTGGATGCTCATTCAGCGCCGCCGTATTGCTTTTGAGCGTGCAAAACAGCGCCGTGCAGAAATGCTGAACCAGCGCGCTCGCGGTGAAGAAGAGGGACATCAGACCAGCAGCAGTAACGAAGGCACGGTGGAAATCGAAGAACCGGTGGTCGATCTGGATGCGATCTCTGCGCAGTCATTGCGGCTGGTGCGATCCCTGCTGACGTTGATCGCGCTGATCTCGGTGATCTTCCTGTGGTCGGAAATCCATTCCGCGTTCTCTTTCCTGGAAAATATTCATCTCTGGCAGGTTTCCTCGACCGTTCAGGGCGTGGAAAGCATGCAGCCGATCACGCTCGGATCCGTGTTGATCGCCATTCTGGTGCTGATTATTACCACACAGCTGGTGCGTAATTTACCCGCCCTGCTGGAACTGGCGCTGCTGCAACATCTGGAGCTGACGCCGGGCACCGGTTACGCCGTGCTGACTATCACCAAATACGTTCTGCTGCTGATTGGCGGGCTGGTGGGCTTTTCACTTATCGGGATCGAATGGGCAAAACTGCAATGGCTGGTTGCCGCGCTGGGTGTCGGGCTGGGCTTTGGTTTGCAGGAAATTTTTGCCAACTTCATTTCCGGCCTGATCATTCTGTTCGAAAAACCGATCCGTATCGGCGATACCGTCACCATCCGCAACCTGACCGGCAGCATCACGAAAATCAATACGCGCGCCACGACGATTGCCGACTGGGACCGCAAAGAAATTATCGTGCCGAACAAGGCCTTTATCACCGAGCAGTTCATCAACTGGTCGCTTTCCGATTCCGTCACGCGTGTCGTACTGACCGTCCCGGCGCCTTCAGAGGCCAACAGTGAAGAAGTGACTCAAATCCTGCTTAACGCCGCACACCGTTGTTCACTGGTGCTGGATATGCCTGCGCCGGAAGCGTACCTGGTGGATTTACAACAGGGTATTCAGATCTTCGAGCTGCGTATGCATGCCGCCGAAATGGCGCACCGTATGCCGCTTCGCCACGAAATCCATCAGCTGATTCTGGCCGGATTCCGCGAGCACGGCATCACGCTGCCGTTCCCTCCATTCCAGGTCCGTATGGAGACGCTGCACCGTGCGCAGAATGGCAATAATGCGACGTTTACCAGCAGCAGCGGCAGTGGTCGCAGCGGTAACAGCTCGCGTTCGCCGGGCGATTTGTAATACCGGTTTTAAAAAATAAGCGGGGCAGATTTTCTCTGCCCCTGAATCCATTGTTTTACAGATCAGCGATCAGCGCCGCCGCTGCTTTACGGTGCTGAGAAATCAGCGATTTGATGTCCATCCCGACAATCTGTCCGTCAATCACCCGCCATTTTCCGCCAACCATCACGCGATCAGCCCGTTCTGCCCCGCACAACAGCAGCGCGGAAACCGGATCATGACTGCCGCTGAAACGTAATTCATCCAGCCGGAAAAGCGCCAGATCCGCCTGCTTCCCGACCTCGATTTGCCCGATATCATCACGCCCGATAAGCTTCGCCGAACCGCGCGTTGCCCAGCCTAAAACTCTTTCCGGCGTGACGTATTCCGCGCCATATTTAAGACGTTGCAGGTAAAGCGCCTGACGCGCTTCATACATCAGATTCGATGCATCGTTAGACGCTGAACCGTCCACGCCCAAACCGATGGGCACACCCGCCGCTTCAAGGTCGCGCGTCGGACACATGCCGGACGCCAGGCGCATATTCGACACAGGACAATGGCAGATCCCGGTTCCGGCAGCGCCAAGCCGCTGAATTTCGTCCGCATTGAAATGAATGCCGTGCGCCAGCCACGTCCGGTCATTCAGCCAGCCGACGCTTTCCAGATAATCCACCGTGCGCAGCCCGAACATTTTCAGGCAGAACGCTTCTTCATCCAGCGTTTCCGCCAGATGAGTGTGCAGCCGGACGTCTTCGCGCTGCGCCATAGCGGCGCTTTCGCGCATGATGTCCGTGGTCACGGAAAACGGCGAGCACGGCGCCAGCGCAATCTGCATCCACGCCCCGTCGCCGCGCTGGTGATAACGGTCAATCAGCCGCTGGCTGTCGTGCAAAATTGTATCTCCCGATTGCACCGTCTGCTCCGGCGGTAAACCTCCCTGCTCTTCTCCGAGGCTCATCGAGCCGCGCGTCAGAAGAGCACGCATCCCCAGTTCGCGGACGACCTCAACCTGCACATCAATCGCCTCTTCCATTCCCTGCGGGAACAGATAATGGTGGTCAGTCGTGGTGGTACAGCCGGAAAGCAACAGTTCGGCCATCGCCACCCGGCTGGCGAGCCCCAGCGCTTCAGGCTGCAAACGCGCCCAGACCGGATACAGTTTTTGCAACCACGGAAACAGCGGCACGTTAACCACGGGCGCCCAGGCCCGGGTCAGCGTCTGATAAAAATGATGATGGGTATTGATGAGGCCGGGCATAAGTACACAGCCGGTGGCATCGGCAATCTGATCAACCGGCTGTGAGGGTAACTGGCCGCATGCCAGAACTTCAGCGATCGTGGAGCCTTCGACGACGATACCGCCGCGGGCATCGAGTTCATTGGCGGTAAATACCGCCAGCGGATTTTTAATCCAGGTGCGTTGCAAAGACATAACTGACTTCCTCTTCATGAATTCAAAAGTGAGTCAGCTCAGTTATGCCCTGTCTGCTGATCCAGGGGCTCACGCGCGCGCGGGGAACGTTAGTGAACTTTCACCTCTTCTGCCACGGCAATAGCGCGCTCTGCAGGCATCAGCAGATTCAGCAGGATGGCGATCACGCCACCGCTGGTGACTGCGTGGCCGAAGATATTCCCCACAATCGGCGGGAACTGCGCCAGAACATCGGGCACCGCTTCAATGCCCAGACCGATGCCAAAGGAAATCGCGATAATTAACATTTCGCGGCGGCCAACAGGCGACTGCGTCATGATACGAATGCCCGCGGCGACCACGCTGCCAAACATCACCAGCGTCGCGCCACCCAGCACCGGCGCAGGGATTTGCTGCAAGACTTCGCCGATAAACGGGAACAGCCCGAGCAACACCAGAACACCTCCGATGTACATCCCGACATAACGGCTGGCGACGCCGGTCATCTGGATCACGCCGTTGTTCTGCGCAAAAGTGGTATTCGGGAAGGAAGAAAACGCCGCAGCAATAATGCAGCTGACGCCATCGGCCAGGATCCCGCCCTTCAGGCGCTTGCGGAAACTTTCCCCTTCAATGGGCTGCTGCGACAACATACAGTTCGCCGTCAAATCGCCGACCGCTTCCAGAATACTGATAAACGACACCAGCGCGATTGGCACGAAAATGATCCAGTCAAACTTGAAGCCAAAACGGAACAACTGCGGCAGCGCAAACCCGTCGCCCTGCAACGGTTTAAGCGGCAAATGTCCGGTCAGGGCAGCCGCGATACACCCGACAATAATCCCTAATACTATCGATGAAAGGCGCAGCCAGCGTACATTAATGCGGTTACATACGACGATCACCAGCAGCGTCAGCGCGCCCAGCGCCAGATTGACCGGCGCACCGAAATTCGCCGCACCGTGCCCGCCCGCCCAGTCTGTAATACTGACTTTAATCAGGCTGATGCCAATCAGGGCAATGACCGTTCCGCTGACCAGCGGGGTAAACACGCGGCGCATCTGCCCGATAAACCGGCTGACCAGAAGCGGAATAAACGCCGCGACAAAGTTCACGCCAAAAATCATCGCCATGATGTCTTCAGGCGAGCCCCCGCGGCTTTTCACCAGCATTCCTCCGGACAGAATCACACCCAGAAATGCAAAACTGGTGCCTTGCAGGCAAATCATCCCCGCGCCCACCGACATAAACCGGCGCGCCTGAATGAACGTCCCGATGCCGGAAGCCAGCAGCGACATACTGATGAGATAAGGGAGATACGCATTCAGCCCGAGCACCGAACCGATAATCAGCGGCGGAGTAATAATCCCCACCACGCTCGCGAGGACATGCTGGATGGCCGTGAAAAATGCCGGTGCCGGTGCAATACGCGCCTCCAGACCATAAAGAAGTTCTTTGTCGCCAGATTCAGACATAACGGGATCCCAGAGCTGATTGAGTAGTTATCCTGTAATGCATAAATCAGGCCAGCGGAGAGAAAATTTGCGTTAAATCGTTGAGGAGCCAGCAGGATTGCGGGTTCGCGCCGGGGTGTCATCCCTGAAACTTTAAAATCAGTGTTACGCGATTTAGGTACTTTTGTTTCACTAAAGGAGCAATTTTAATGTTATTGCACAATCACAGGGCAGGGAAAGGAGGCATGGCGAGAAAGAAAGATAATCCTGACCCGAGGGCCAGGATTGGGGAAAACAGACTCAGGCGCGTGTGACCGGGAAAGCCAGCACTTCGCTCAGGCTGCCCGCGCCCAGCGCAATCATAATCAGACGATCAACGCCCAGCGCCACACCGGAGCATTCCGGCATGCCATGTTCCAGAGCATCCAGCAGATTGTTATCGATAGGATGCTGAGGTAAACCGCGCGCGGCGCGTTTACGGTTATCCTGCTCGAAACGCTGGCGCTGTTCGCGACCATCGGTCAGTTCGCGGAAACCGTTCGCCAGTTCGATGCCTTTGTAATACACCTCAAAACGCTCAGCAACGCGGTGATCTTCGGTGCTGATTTCCGCCAGAGATGCCTGCGTCGCCGGGAAGTGATACACAAAAGTCGGCTTGTCGCGGCCAATATGCGGTTCGACACCCATCGTAAACAGTAACTGCAATAAGGTGTCGCGGTCTTCTTCGGTATCCGCGATATTTGATAAATCCAGCTTCGCGGCAACTTCACGCAGTTCGGTTTTATCCGCAGACAACGGATCCACGCCCAGATGGCGCGTAAACGCCTGCTGATAGGACAGGGTTTCTGCCGTATCGCAATCGAGCACCTGTTGCAGCAGATCGTCCACTTCATTCATCAGGCGGTACATGTCATAACGCGGACGATACCATTCCAGCATGGTGAATTCAGGGTTGTGATGGATACCGGCTTCTTCGTTACGGAAGCTGCGCCCCATCTGGTAAATCGGCCCGCTGCCCGCAGCCAGCAGACGTTTCATGTGATATTCCGGGCTGGTCATCAGATACAACGTCATGCCATCAGCCGCACCCGGCCCGACAAAACGCGTGTCAAAAGGCACCAGATGGATGTCGGTCACCGTGGCCTGGCTCATGGCCGGCGTTTCCACTTCCAGCACGCCGCGATCGGAAAAGAAACGTCGAATCTCAGCGAGAATGGCCGCACGCTTCAACAAATTGGCGACAGGAGCACTGGGTTGCCAGCTTGCCGTTTCGCTCATGGTGATTTACTCCGAATTCAGAAAAGTCATGCAGTCTACCTGCAACCCTCAGGGCAAACAAATACCTCATTTTGCGAAGCAATATACAGAGAAAGCCTAAACCTGCATTCACATCAAATTACCACTACTCCTCATTAGGTATAATAATTTCCTTACAAATAATAAGAATATTAGCCTCTGGGACAGCGCCTGTATGTCATCAGCGGTGGTTAAGCCTCAGATTCAAAACCTTTTTCGCGGGTGTTTCAAACCCGATCTCATTGATGATAGTGGAGGAATGCAGTGCAAACCTTTAACGCCGACATTGCAATTATAGGTGCAGGTGGGGCGGGTTTACGCGCAGCAATAGCCGCAGCGGAAGCCAATCCCAACCTGAATATCGCGTTGATTTCGAAAGTGTACCCTATGCGCAGCCACACGGTGGCCGCCGAAGGCGGTTCTGCCGCAGTGACGCAAGATCACGACAGCTTTGATTTTCACTTCCAGGATACCGTTTCCGGAGGCGACTGGCTGTGTGAGCAGGACGTAGTGGACCATTTCGTTCATCAATGTCCGACTGAAATGGCGCAGCTTGAACTCTGGGGCTGCCCGTGGAGCCGTAAGGAAGATGGTTCAGTCAACGTCCGGCGTTTTGGCGGGATGAAGATCGAACGCACCTGGTTTGCCGCGGATAAAACCGGCTTCCACATGCTGCATACCCTGTTCCAGACCTCGCTGAAATACCCGCAAATCAAACGATTCGACGAGCATTTCGTTCTCGATATTCTGGTCGATGACGGCCAGGTTCGCGGCGTCGTCGCCATCAATATGATGGAAGGCACCCGCGTACAAATCCGCGCTAACGCAGTCGTGATGGCAACCGGCGGCGCAGGCCGCGTTTACCGTTACAACACCAACGGCGGGATTGTCACCGGCGACGGCATGGGTATGGCGTTCCGTCATGGCATTCCGCTGCGAGATATGGAGTTCGTGCAATATCACCCGACCGGCCTGCCCGGATCCGGCATTCTGATGACAGAAGGCTGTCGTGGTGAAGGCGGTATTCTGGTCAATAAAGACGGTTACCGTTATTTGCAGGATTACGGCATGGGGCCGGAAACTCCGCTCGGCGAACCGAAAAACAAATACATGGAACTTGGCCCGCGCGACAAAGTCTCGCAGGCGTTCTGGCACGAATGGCGCGCCGGACGCACCATTTCCACCCCGCGTGGCGATGTGGTGTATCTGGATTTACGTCATCTCGGCGAGAAAAAGCTGCGCGAACGTTTGCCGTTTATCTGTGAACTGTCCAAAGCTTACGTCGGCGTGGATCCGATTACCGATCCAATCCCTGTACGCCCTACCGCGCACTACACGATGGGTGGAATCGAAACGGATGCGCAGTGCGAAACCCGCATCAAAGGTCTGTTTGCCGTCGGTGAATGTTCATCGGTTGGCCTGCACGGCGCAAACCGTCTGGGTTCCAACTCACTGGCAGAGCTGGTGGTATTTGGCCGCATGGCCGGCGAAAAAGCAGCAGAACGCGCCGCCGAAGCCAAAGACTACGGCAATACCGAAGCTCTCGACGCGCAAGTTCGTGATATCGAAAATCGCGTTGACGCGCTGATGAAGCAGGAAGGCGATGAAAGCTGGGCGGCCATCCGCGACGAAATGGGTCTGGCGATGGAAGAAGGTTGCGGGATTTACCGCACCACCGAGCTGATGCAGAAAACCATCGACAAGCTGACCGAGCTAAAAGAGCGCTTCAAACGCGTCAAAATCAAAGATACTTCCAGCGTTTTCAACACCGATTTGCTGTACACCATCGAGCTGGGACACGGACTGGAAGTGGCCGAATGTATGGCGCATTCGGCCCTGCATCGTCGGGAATCCCGCGGCGCACATCAGCGTCTGGATGAAGGCTGTACCGAACGCGATGACGTCAATTTCCTTAAGCATACGCTGGCCTTTTATCAGCCAGATTCCGCGCCACGTCTTGAATATGGCGATGTGAAGATCACCACATTGCCACCGGCAAAACGTATGTATGGCGGGGAAGCTGAGAATCACGATAAAAAAGATAAGGAGCAATCACGTGGCTAAAATGCGAAGCCTGAAGGTTGAAATCATGCGCTATAACCCGGAGACGGACCACGCGCCGCATCCGGTTGTGTATGACGTGCCTTTCGACGAAACAACGTCGCTGCTCGACGCGCTGGGCTATATCAAAGACCATATCGCCGCCGATCTTTCCTACCGCTGGTCGTGCCGTATGGCCATTTGCGGCTCCTGCGGCATGATGGTCAACCGTGTGCCAAAACTGGCCTGCAAAACGTTCCTGCGCGAATATCCGGACGGAATGCAGGTGGAGGCGCTGGCAAACTTCCCGATCGAGCGCGATTTAGTGGTCGATATGACCCACTTTATAGAAAGCCTCGAATCCATTAAGCCGTACATCATTGGCAATACCCGTACCGTAGCGGAAGGCCCGGGCAAACAAACGCCTGCACAGATGGAGAAATATCATCAGTTTTCCGGCTGCATCAACTGCGGTTTATGTTACGCCGCCTGCCCGCAATTCGGTCTGAATCCGGAATTCATCGGCCCGGCCGCCATTACGCTGGCGCACCGCTACAACCTGGACAACCGGGATCACGGCAAAGCCCAGCGTATGCCGCAGCTTAACGGCCAGAACGGCGTCTGGAGCTGTACGTTTGTCGGTTACTGTTCTGAAGTCTGTCCGAAACACGTCGACCCGGCCGCCGCTATTCAGCAGGGTAAAGTTGAAAGTTCGAAAGACTTCATGATAGCGAGGCTGAGACCGCAATGAGGGAGGAAAATATGACGACTCGAACTCAGACCCCGGGCAGCAAACGTAAACCTTACGTGCGCGAAATGCCCGCCAGCTGGTGGCAACGTTCACCTTTCTATCGTTTCTATATGCTGCGTGAAGGCACGTCCGTTCCGGCAGTCTGGTTCAGTATCTTGCTGCTGGCCGGTATTTTCGCCTTACGTAACGGGCCGGAAAGCTGGGCAGGATTTGTACATTTCCTGCAAAACCCGGTGGTCATGCTGATCAACCTGATTGCTTTACTGGCTGCGCTGCTTCACACCAAAACCTGGTTTGAACTGGCACCGAAAGCCTCCATCGTCATTGTGAAAGGCAAGAAAATGGGGCCGGAGCCGGTGATTACCGGTTTCTGGTGCGTAACTGCCGTTGTGACGCTGGTGATCCTCGCCATCGCGCTGTTTCTTTGAGGAGGCGACATGAAAAATACTCTTCCTAAACGTTCAGATGAGCCGGTGTTCTGGGGGCTGTTTGGCGCAGGCGGCATGTGGAGTGCGATTTTTGCGCCGGTGATGATTCTGCTGGTGTGCTTCCTGCTGCCGCTGGGGTTTTTCCCCGGTGACGCGCTGAGCTATCCGCGCGTACTGGCATTTGCACAAAGCTGGATTGGTCGCCTGTTTCTGCTGCTGATGATCGTCCTGCCGTTGTGGTGCGGTCTGCACAGGATCCATCATGCCATGCACGACCTGAAAATCCACGTTCCTGCCGGTAAATGGGTGTTCTACGGTCTGGCAATGATCTTAAGCGTTGTCACACTTATCGTGTTGATCCGCCTCTGATCTGACAAGATCCCCTTTTTCAGCGGTCATTTCCGTGACCGCTGATTTTTTCCTGCCTTCCCTTTTCTCTTTTCCTCAATTTTTACCTACACTTAGGTGATTACCTCAGGAAGGAACATTTATGCGTATCTGGTCAAAACTCGGTGTGATTGTTACGGCACTTTTATCGGTCGCTTGCAGCGTGACGCCACCCAAAGACGTCAAAGTCGTCAGTAATTTCGAGCTTAACCGCTATCTGGGAACTTGGTATGAAGTGGCAAGGCTGGATCATAGCTTTGAAAGCGGGCTTGAACGCGTGACGGCCAATTACAGCTTGCGGGATGATGGCGGTGTGAAAGTTATTAACCGTGGCTTTAATACTGAGAAAAACAAATGGCAGGAAAGTGAAGGCAAAGGGTATTTCACCGGTTCAACGTCACGTGCGGCGCTTAAAGTTTCGTTCTTTGGCCCGTTCTATGGCGGCTATAACGTCATCGAGCTGGATAAAGATTACCGCTATGCGCTGGTTTGCGGGCCGGATAAAAGCTATCTGTGGATCCTCTCACGAACCCCGACGCTGGATGACAGCGTAAAACAGCAACTGCTGAAAACCGCGCAAGGCTACGGCTTTGATACCAGCAAGCTGGTGTGGGTCAAACAGCCGTAAGTTTTCCCCCTTCAGAAACAACACTGCCTGCATCAATGTGCAGGCAGACTTCAGCTTACTTCAACTCACACGCCCGTTACTGAGCGCTTTTCTGAATTGCCTGGCCGCCGGCAGAGACATCTTCACCCACGCCACGCGTGGTATTGCAGGCAGTTAACGCAGAAGACAGAACAAGAACAGACAGGATTGCGAGGATACTTTTCTTCAACATATAAAATTCCTTCCTATAAGAGAATGTAAAGTAAGACTCACTAAGTGTAGTTAATTTTCTGAATACGGAAGGGAAAAGACAGGATTTTAGGACAGTTGGTAAAACGAGGCTGAAGGAATCAGCCTGCTTTGGAAATCGCGCCACCCAGATGCTGGATGTCTTCACCAAAACCGTGAACCGTGTTGCAGCCGGATAACGAAGCCAGCAACATCACTGAAACCACGATAAACATCATCTTCTTCAACATGGAAAACACAATCCCATTCAACAGGTTGAGCCGGAAAGCTGCGACAGGCATTACCCTGTGGCAGCTTTCATCCAGCGTAATAAGAAACTTATTTAACGCGGGAAACGTATTCGCCAGAGCGGGTGTCACAACGGACGATTTCGCCAATCTGCACGAATAAAGGCACTTTAACCACTGCGCCGGTGCTCAGCGTTGCTGGCTTGCCGCCGGTACCTGCGGTATCACCTTTCAGGCCTGGATCGGTATCAACAACTTCTGCTTCGATGAAGTTCGGTGGCTGGACAGCGATAGGACGACCGTCCCACAGAGTCACGATACATTCAGCGTTGTCTTGCAGCCATTTAGAGGCTTCAGAAACGGTTTTAGCTTCAACACCGTGCTGCTCGAAAGTCTCAGGGTGCATGAAGTGGTAGAACTCACCGTCGTTGTACAGGTAAGTCATGTTGGTATCTACAACGTCTGCACCTTCGCAAGAGTCAGTAGATTTGAAGGTTTTTTCTACACGGGAACCGGTCAGAAGACGGCGCATTTTCACACGTGCAAAAGCCTGGCCTTTGCCTGGTTTTACGAACACGCTGTCTTCGATTGCGAAAGGCTCGCCTTCGAACATGATTTTAAGACCCGGACGGAAATCGTTGCTAGAATAAGTCGCCATGATGGCCCTCTAATTTTAAACTGGTATTAGCCAAAAAATGGCAAACATTGTAACCCTAAACACGCCATTTAGAGAAGATTGGTTGTATCAACTCGGCGATGTTATCACTGACCCGAATGAACTGCTTACTCTTCTGGCACTTAACGACAATGCAGATCTGCAAAGTGGCCATGAAGCCCGTCGTTTGTTCCCGCTTCGCGTGCCCCGCGCCTTTGTGGCACGTATGCAGCACGGCGATCCGCGGGATCCTTTGTTGCTTCAGGTATTGACCGCACGCGAAGAGTTTATCGCCGCGCCGGGCTTTACCACCGACCCGCTTGATGAACAACGCAGCGTTGTTCCGGGTCTGTTGCACAAGTATAACAATCGCGCCCTGTTGCTGGTGAAAGGCGGCTGTGCGGTGAATTGCCGCTACTGCTTCCGCCGCCATTTCCCGTATCAGGACAACCAGGGGAATAAGGCCAACTGGGTTCAGGCGCTGGATTATATCCGTACACAGCCCGAACTCGATGAAATTATTTTCTCCGGCGGCGATCCGCTGATGGCGAAAGATCACGAACTCGACTGGTTGATCGGTGAGCTGGAAGGGATCGGGCACATCAAACGCCTGCGTATCCATACCCGTTTACCGGTGGTGATCCCTGCGCGCATCACGGACACGCTCTGCCAGCGCCTTGAACAGTCGCGTTTGCAGGTGCTGATGGTGACGCATATCAATCACGCCAATGAAATCGATGACGCGTTGCGCGCCAGCATGGCGAAACTGAAGCGTCATGGGGTCACGCTGCTCAATCAGAGCGTGCTGTTGCGTGATGTAAATGACTCTGCCGATGTGC
The DNA here is from genome assembly GCF_017655185.1 of Rahnella sp. ChDrAdgB13. Classification (NCBI taxonomy): domain Bacteria; kingdom Pseudomonadati; phylum Pseudomonadota; class Gammaproteobacteria; order Enterobacterales; family Yersiniaceae; genus Rahnella; species Rahnella sp. ChDrAdgB13. The sequence goes on from NZ_JAEMGT010000063.1 coordinate 16,835, forward strand.
TTGCTGCGCTCAGTAATGCGCTGTTTGATGCAGGAATTTTGCCTTACTACATCCACGTGCTGGATAAAGTTCAGGGCGCGGCGCATTTCATGGTGAGCGACGATGAAGCGCGCATCATTATGAAAGGGCTGATGAGCAAAGTTTCCGGTTATATGGTGCCGAAACTGACCCGCGAGATTGGCGGCGAACCGAGTAAAACCATTTTGGATTTACGCCTTAAACAGTCGTAAACGCGAATGCCGAAATGCAAAAAGGGATGCCATCAGGCATCCCTTTCGTATTTCTGTGCAGGTTCACGCAGCTAAAGCGTAAACGGCCCGACTATGGGCACTTATAAACCTGGCCGACCATTTTGCTGTCAACCGGTGCAAAGCTGGACAGGAAATTTTGAGACGGGCTGTTAGCACCATAAATGGTATTGCCGCCCATCGCTGCTGCCTTGTTGCGCAGGTCGTTGGCCGCACCACGCATTGAGCTGCCATCGCCGCCGGTACCGGAGAACCAGTTGCTTTGGGCACCAGTGACTTCACCGAGGAGCTGACAATTTGCGCCTGGTTTGTCGTCCGTGAATTTCACCTGCTGTCCCGCTGCATCCAGTTGATGAGTGGTACTGCACCCGGCAAGCAGCGCGATAGCTGACAGGCCCAGTAACATTTTAATCCGCATCACTTTCCCCATTTGTTTTTGTAATCACATAAAGCCTATCAGAAAACACCTGGCTCTCTTAGGCATCCGTTGCCACGCATACCCAAGGTTCTGCGCTATCGGTATAAATCCGAAAACCACGCAGAAATGAGTCTACACGTTAAACCCGGAAGACATTGAGACTTATCTTACTGAACACCATAAAAAATGGTCAAATAAAAAAACCCGGCCTTTTCAGACCGGGTTTCTTCAGTACGTTAACTCAGACAACAAAATTGCCGCTGATTTGCCGTACCTGCGGATGAACGCAGGGGGATGATGATTACATCATGCCGCCCATACCGCCCATGCCACCCATACCGCCAGCGCCGCCCATATCGACTTTATCGTCTTTAGGCAGGTCGGTGATCATGCATTCAGTGGTGATCATCAGGCCAGCTACAGAAGAGGCGTACTGCAGAGCAGAACGGGTCACTTTAGTTGGATCCAGGATACCCATTGCGATCATGTCGCCGTATTGTTCGGTGTAAGCGTTATAACCGAAGCTACCTTCACCTGCTTTAACAGTGTTTGCGATAACAGAAGCTTCTTCACCTGCGTTCACAACGATCTGACGCAGTGGAGCTTCCATTGCGCGCAGAGCAACGCGGATACCCACGTTCTGGTCATCGTTGTCGCCGGTCAGGTTAGCCAGAGTGTGAGCAACGCGAACCAGCGCAACACCACCACCAGCAACCACGCCTTCTTCTACAGCAGCACGGGTTGCGTGCAGCGCATCTTCAACGCGGGCTTTTTTCTCTTTCATTTCAACTTCAGTCGCTGCGCCAACTTTCAGAACAGCTACGCCGCCTGCCAGTTTAGCCACACGCTCTTGCAGTTTTTCACGGTCGTAATCAGAAGTTGCTTCTTCGATCTGCTGACGGATCTGAGATACACGGCCCTGAATGGTTGCTTCTTCGCCAACGCCATCGATGATGATGGTGGTGTCTTTGTTGATCACAACGCGTTTAGCCTGACCCATGTCTTCCAGAGTCGATTTTTCCAGCTCCAGGCCAATCTCTTCAGAGATTACGGTACCGCCGGTCAGGGTTGCGATGTCCTGCAACATAGCTTTACGACGGTCGCCGAAGCCAGGTGCTTTAACCGCAGCCACTTTCACGATGCCACGCATGGTGTTCACCACCAGAGTCGCCAGGGCTTCGCCTTCAACGTCTTCAGCAATGATCAGCAGTGGTTTACCGGCTTTAGCAACGGCTTCCAGTACTGGCAGCATTTCGCGAATGTTAGAAATCTTTTTGTCAGCCAGCAGGATGAACGGGCTTTCCAGTTCGATTGAACCGGTTTCTGGCTTGTTGATGAAGTACGGAGACAGGTAACCGCGATCGAACTGCATACCTTCAACAACGTCCAGCTCGTCCTGCAAGCCAGTGCCTTCTTCAACAGTGATGACGCCTTCTTTGCCGACTTTTTCCATCGCTTCAGCGATCAGTTTACCGACGGTTTCATCGGAGTTAGCAGAGATAGTACCAACTTGTGCGATCGCTTTAGAGTCAGAGCAAGGTACAGACAGTTTTTTCAGTTCTTCAACAGCGTGGATGACCGCTTTGTCGATCCCGCGTTTCAGATCCATCGGGTTCATACCAGCGGCAACAGCTTTCAGGCCTTCAGTGATGATGGCTTGTGCCAATACGGTTGCGGTAGTCGTACCATCACCCGCTGCATCGTTCGCTTTGGACGCCACTTCTTTCACCATCTGTGCGCCCATGTTTTCGAACTTGTCTTCCAGTTCGATTTCACGTGCAACGGACACGCCGTCTTTAGTGATGGTTGGAGCACCGAAAGATTTGTCCAAAACCACGTTGCGGCCTTTAGGGCCCAGGGTCACTTTTACTGCATCAGCAAGGATGTTTACGCCACGCAGCATTTTCACACGGGCGTCGTTACCGAATTTTACTTCTTTAGCTGCCATTGTTAATTTCCCTTCAATTCGTTCAGTTCAGAAAAAAGTGGGTCGGAGGAAGATCAGGCTTCTACGATTGCCAGGATGTCGCTCTCAGACATAATCAACACTTCTTCATTGTCGATTTTTTCAGCTTTCACGCCGTAGCCGTCGTTGAAGATGACGATGTCGCCAACTTTAACGTCCAGCGCTTTAACTTCACCGTTTTCCAGAATGCGACCATGGCCGACAGCCAGGATTTCGCCACGGGTAGATTTACCAGCAGCTGAGCCAGTCAGAACGATGCCGCCAGCGGATTTAGATTCTACTTCTTTACGCTTGACGATAACGCGGTCATGCAATGGACGAATTTTCATTGATAACTCTCCTGTGAGCGGGTCCATATCTATTTTTAGGGTTGAATGCCTGACAAATGCCTGCCTGGCCTCGTGGTTTGTTTAATGGGGGCGATACACCCCCATTCAAGGGGAAGAAGAGAAAAAATTTCGCTTTTTCTTTTGGCTTTCAGGCCATCTAAACCCAGCCTGAAAACTACTTCCCAACAATGTATTAACAATCAAGGCCACAGAGATTAGCGATCGCGGTGCTCTGTGTCGTCATCTTTTTTCGGTGAAACCAGGCGTTCCGGTGTTTCATCAGTCCGCTGGAACTCGCCTTCAAAGGTATTTCCGGTGGGCGCACTGCTCCCCCAGTTACCGCCAGAGCGAACAATATTCAGGTGCGGCATCAGCTTGAGCGTCAGTCGTTTCTGAATCGGCGGCAGCAGCAGCAGCAAGCCGAGGAAATCGGTAAAGAATCCCGGAACCAATAACAGGAAACCGGCAATCACCAGTGAAACACTTTTCACCATTTCAGCCGCCGGGCTTTCACCTACAGCGAGCTTCTGCTGAAGCTGCATGAACGTTTTCATTCCCTGATTTTTGACCAGAGAAACACCTACGCAGGAGGTGAATACCACCAGCAATAATGTCGTGGCGACGCCAACAACCGCAGCCACCTTGATAAATAAGGTGATTTCAATATAAGCCAGCAGGAATAACAGTAGTAACGGTAACCAGCGCACCGCATTCTCCTTGTGATTTGGCCCCGAAGTTCTTTTTCAGAACCGTTCGAAACCCTGAATAAGTGCCTGTTTCTGATGTTTGCCATCAAAGAAATGCAGGCTGACTACAATGAGATGGTGCTGTGTCCCGGTGATTTCAAGCACCAGACCTGATTTAATTGAGCAGGTAAATGAATTGTGAGAATTCTCACAGATACTAAAAACTTGCACAATCATAGGGCAGGATAGTGATCTTAGTACGTGCAATTCGCCTGAAGCAGCATATGATCGCCTTCGTTGTGGAAACAACGGTTGATCGTTTTAAATTTACCACGGCTAGTAACATAATTTTAAACATCGCATAACGCATTCAGTACCGAAGAGAAGGTTCTCATGTCAAACACCATTCGTATCGAGGAAGACCTGCTGGGCACGCGCGAAGTACCGGCAGAAGCTTATTACGGCATTCATACCCTGCGGGCGATTGAAAACTTCTATATCAGCAACACCAAGATCAGCGATGTGCCTGAGTTTGTTCGTGGCATGGTGATGGTGAAGAAAGCGGCGGCTCTGGCAAACAAAGAGCTGCGCACCATTCCACGCCATATCGCGGACATCATCATTCAGGCGTGCGACGAAGTGCTTGATAAAGGTAAATGCATGGACCAGTTCCCTATCGACGTCTATCAGGGCGGCGCGGGAACCTCGGTAAATATGAACACGAATGAAGTGCTGGCGAACATCGGTCTGGAACTGATGGGTCACCAGAAAGGCGATTACCAGTTCCTTAATCCCAACGATCACCTTAATAAATGCCAGTCCACCAATGATGCCTACCCGACCGGTTTCCGTATCGCGGTTTACGCCTCTTTGCTGAAACTGGTTGATGCGATTTCTCAGTTGGGTGATGGCTTTGAGCGCAAAGCGGTCGAATTTGAAAACGTCATCAAAATGGGCCGCACGCAGTTGCAGGACGCGGTACCGATGACGCTCGGCCAGGAATTCCATGCATTCAACGTACTGCTTAAAGAAGAAACCCGTAACCTGATCCGCACCGGTGAATTACTGCTGGAAGTAAACCTCGGGGCAACGGCGATTGGTACGCGCCTGAATACGCCGGAAGGATATCAGCAGCTGGCCGTGCAGAAACTGGCGGAAGTCAGCAATCTGGCGTGCGTTCCGGCTGAAGACCTGATTGAAGCAACATCAGACTGCGGCGCTTACGTGATGGTTCACAGCTCCCTGAAGCGTCTGGCGGTTAAGCTTTCCAAAATCTGTAACGACCTGCGCCTGCTCTCTTCCGGGCCTCGCGCCGGGCTCAATGAGATCAACCTGCCAGAATTGCAGGCCGGTTCTTCCATCATGCCTGCCAAAGTTAACCCGGTGATCCCGGAAGTAGTGAATCAGGTTTGCTTCAAAGTCATCGGCAACGACATGTGCGTCACGATGGCCGCCGAAGCGGGTCAGTTGCAGCTGAACGTCATGGAGCCTGTGATCGGCCAGGCCATGTTTGAATCCGTGCACATCCTGACTAACGCCTGCTACAACCTGCTGGAAAAATGCATCAACGGCATTACGGCAAACAAAGAAGTGTGCGAATTCTACGTCTTCAACTCCATTGGTATCGTGACGTATCTGAACCCGTTCATCGGCCACCACAATGGCGATATCGTCGGTAAGATTTGTGCGGAAACCGGCAAGAGCGTCCGGGAAGTCGTGCTTGAACGCGGTTTGCTGACGGAAGCCGAGCTGGACGACATTTTCTCTATCGAAAACCTGAAGCACCCGGCTTACAAAGCGAAGCGCTATACCGATGAAAATGAACAGTAACAGACTCCATTTCTGACCTTTTAAAGGCTCGTTGTTCTGCGGAACAGCGGGCCTTTTTACTGAGTTACAAACAACAATTACATAACAATTATTTTTCAATTCCTTAAGGATTGCTGGATATATGGACGGACAGCCATGTTAATCATCGAACTTATTATTGTACTCGCCGCAATTTTTCTCGGTGCCCGTCTGGGCGGCATCGGAATTGGTTTCGCGGGCGGATTGGGTGTTCTGGTGCTCGCTTTAATCGGCGTGAAACCGGGATCGATTCCTTTTGACGTTATCTCAATCATCATGGCCGTGATTGCCGCCATTTCGACCATGCAGGTCGCGGGCGGGATGGATTATCTGGTGCAGCAAACCGAGAAACTGCTGCGCCGAAACCCGAAATACATCACCCTTCTGGCCCCGATCGTCACGTATTTCCTCACGATCATGGCCGGTACCGGCAACATTTCACTTTCTGCGCTCCCGGTAATTTCTGAAGTGGCAAAAGAGCAGGGGATCAAACCTTGCCGTCCGCTTTCTACGGCCGTAGTGGCCGCGCAGATCGCTATCACCGCCTCGCCCATTTCCGCCGCGGTGGTGTATATGGCGTCGACGATGGAAAGCCACGGCGTCAGTTATTTGCATCTGCTGATGGTGATGATTCCTTCGACGCTGGCGGCAGTGATTGTGATGTCGCTGATTATCAGCTGGTGTTTTGACTCGAAACTCTCCAACGATCCGGTTTATCTCAAGCGCTATGAAGAAGGCCTGATTGAGCTGCGTGGCGATAAAAAAGTGGAAATAAAACGTGGCGCGAAGCTTTCCGTTTTACTGTTCCTGCTGGGCGTTTTTTCTGTGGTTGGCTACGCCGTGATTAACAGCCCGAGCCTTGGCTGGGTTGCTCAACCGGTGATGACCACCAACAGCGCGATTCTGATTATTATGCTCAGCGTGGCGACATTAATCACCCTGCTGTGCCGCATCGAAACCGACTCAATTCTGACTTCCAGCACGTTCAAATCCGGCATGAGCGCCTGCATTTGTATCCTCGGCGTTGCCTGGCTCGGAGATACGTTTGTACAGGCGAATCTGGGTTGGATTAAGGAAACCGCAGGCACCATTATTCAGGCACATCCTTGGCTGCTGGCGGTGATTTTCTTCTTCAGTTCGGCCCTGCTGTATTCGCAGGCCGCGACGACCAAAGCACTGTTACCAATGGCGCTGGCGCTGAGCGTTTCCCCGCTGACGGCGGTGGGTTCTTTCGCGGCAGTCTCAGGGCTGTTCATTTTGCCGACGTATCCGACGCTGGTTGCCGCTGTGCAGATGGATGACACCGGTACCACCCGAATTGGCCGGTTCGTCTTTAACCATCCGTTCTTTATACCGGGCACGATCGGCGTATTTTTGTCGGTTCTTTTCGGCTTCGCCGCCGGCAGTATTATTCTCTGACAGTTTTTCCGGGGGCTACGGCCCCCACCTTTCCTGCGTTCTTCCGCTTCACTCTTTTGTAAAGTACCTGCAAGCCTTTCTGCGTCGCGTTCGCACGGGGTATACTCACATTTCATTAACGCGCTGCGGCATGAAGCCGTCCGCATCTTCTGTCGAATCACCCAGTGGCCGTTTAACTGCCGCGACAAAGAGAACTTTACTCCGCATGGATCACCGCATTCTTCGAATTTTCTTTCTGCTGTGCAGCCTGTTTATCTTGCCTTTGCAGGCGCACGCCTCGTTGTTTGATAAACCGGCAGCCACGCAATTTGTTCCTGTTGATCAGGCTTTCAGCTTTGATTTTCAGCAACAAGGCCATGACCTCAAGCTGAACTGGCAGATCCGCGACGGTTACTACTTATATCGCAGCAAAATTGAGATTGAACCGAAGAATGCCCGGCTGGCAGCGTTTATCCTGCCGAAGGGCCGTGAACATCACGATGAATTTTTCGGCGACAGTGAAGTATTCGAAAACGCGCTGCGCCTCACGGTGCCGTTACAGCAAGCCAGCGCCGATGCAACCGTCCGCGTAACTTATCAGGGATGTGCCGCCGCTGGTTTCTGCTATCCGCCGGAAACCCGTGAAGTGCCGCTCAGTGAAGTTTCAGAGCCGGTTAAAGCCAGCTCAGGCGTCGCAGGATCCGCCCTTCCGCCGGTCGAGGCCACACCAGCGAAAGTCTCCACGCCGCTGCCGTTTTCGCCGCTTTGGGCGTTACTGATTGGTATTGGCATCGCGTTCACGCCGTGCGTGCTGCCGATGTATCCGCTGATTTCCGGCATTATTCTCGGGCGCCAGCGCCCGCACAGCATGAAGCGAATTTTTCTGCTGTCGCTGGTGTACGTACAGGGCATGGCGCTGACGTACACTCTCCTTGGGATGGTGGTCGCCGCCGCGGGCTTGCAGTTCCAGGCCGCATTGCAAAGCCCGTGGGTGCTGATCGTTTTATCCGTGATGTTTATCGCGCTGGCGTTATCGATGTTTGGGGCTTTCAGCCTGCAACTTCCGTCCTCCGTTCAGACCCGGCTGGCGTTGTGGAGTAATGAACAAAAAGGCGGTTCGCTGCCGGGCGTCTTTATTATGGGTGCGCTGGCAGGCCTGATTTGTTCCCCCTGCACCACCGCGCCACTGAGCGCCATTTTGTTGTATATCGCCCAGAGCGGAAACTTGCTGGCCGGTGCCGGCACGCTCTATCTGTACGCGCTGGGGATGGGGATCCCACTGATTATCGTCACCCTGTTTGGGAATAAACTGCTGCCACGCAGCGGCCCGTGGATGCATTACGTCAAAGAAGGCTTCGGTTTTGTCATTCTCGCGCTGCCGGTGTTTTTACTTGAGCGTGTGATTGGCGATACCTGGGGATTACGCCTGTGGAGCCTGCTGGGCATCGCATTCTTCGGCTGGGCGTTACTGCTGAGCCTGAAAAGTCAGCGCGGTATCGTGCGTGTTCTGCAACTGATTTTCCTCGCCGCTGCGCTTATTGTCAGCCGTCCGTTGCAGGACTGGGCCTTTGCGCCCGCCAGCAGTCAGTCCGCGCCACAGCACGCGCTGAACTTCCAGAAAATACATAACGTTGACGAACTGAATGCCGCCTTGCAGGACGCGCAGGGCAAACGCGTCATGCTGGATTTGTACGCGGACTGGTGCGTGGCGTGTAAAGAGTTCGAAAAATATACGTTTTCCGCGCCAGAGGTGCAGAATGAGCTGGCCGACACTATGTTGCTTCAGGCCGATGTGACGCAAAACTCGGCGGAGCAGAAGGCGTTGTTAGAGCGTCTTGAAGTGCTGGGCTTGCCCACGATTTTATTCTTTGGCCCCGACGGCCATGAATTGCCGCAGTCGCGGGTCACCGGTTTTATGGATGCCACTGAGTTCAGTACGCATTTGCAGAAAGCCCGCCCTTAAACGACACTACATTTTGAAGTACGCGAATTGTGAGGAGGCAAACGTGCTACGTGAACAGGTTCTCGATCAAACCCTAAATCTCTTGGAACAACGTGGCCTTGCAACATTGTCACTGGAAAACGTCGCTGAACTCGTCGACGTTCCGCTCAATGAACTTCGCCGCTTCTGGCCCGACGCCGAAGCGCTGCTCTATGACAGCCTGCGCTATCACGGAGAACAAATTGAGATCTGGCGGCGTCAGCTGATGCTGGATGAAACGCTCACTCCGCCGCAAAAATTGCTGGCACGGTATAAAGTGCTCGATGAGCAGGTGCGCCAGCAGCGTTACCCGGGATGCCTCTTTATCGCGGCCTGTACATTTTTCCCGGAGAGCGACGCGCCTATTCATCAACTGGCCGAAAATCAGAAACGGGCGTCCTACGACTACACGCTATCTTTGCTCCAGGAAATGGGTTCCGATGACGCCGAAATGGTGGCGCAGCAGATGGAACTGATCCTTGAAGGTTGTCTGAGCAAGTTGCTGGTGAAACGTCAGCTCATCGATGTGGAAGTGGCGCGACGTCTGGCAGAAGATGTTTTGAATGTCGCCCGCTGCCGTGAACATGGCGCACTTTCCTGACTTTCTATGACCGCAGACAGGCCATTTCGCCATTTTTGAATGAAAAGTCAGCAAACGAACGTCTTTTATGTGTTTTACATGACAAAGCCGTTGACGGCACATGCCCAATACGGTTTAATGCGCCCCGTTGCCCGGATAGCTCAGTCGGTAGAGCAAGGGATTGAAAATC
>NZ_JAEMGT010000064.1:0-64581 GCF_017655185.1 Rahnella sp. ChDrAdgB13
GTACGGATTACCTGAGGAAGTCGGCGACGAGGGGAGCTTTTATCTAAATCCGATTTATTCAACAAAGCCCCGCTGCTGATCTGGATCCAGGAAATGCTCAGCTGGCACTGGGTGTTCATTATCACCGGTGGCATCGGTATTATCTGGTCGCTGCTGTGGTTCTGCGTGTATCAGTCGCCGCGTAAAAGCAAAGGCGTGAATGCAGAAGAGCTGGAACATATCCGCGCGGGCGGCGGCATGGTGGATGGCGATGCACCGGCGGATAAAAAATCACGAACTCCGCTGACATCCGCAGACTGGAAACTGGTATTTAACCGCAAACTGGTCGGGGTTTATTTAGGACAATTTGCTGTCGCGTCAACGTTGTGGTTTTTCCTGACCTGGTTCCCTAATTATCTGACCCAGGAAAAACATATTGCGGCGCTCACCGCCGGATTTATGACAACGGTACCTTTCCTCGCGGCCTTTTTCGGCGTGTTATTATCCGGAATGGTGGCGGATAAACTGGTGCGTAAAGGTAAGTCGATTGGTTTTGCGCGTAAATTACCGATCATCTGCGGGTTGTTATTATCTACCTGCATTATGGGGGCGAATTATACCAATGACCCGATGTGGATCATGATATTAATGGCGCTGGCTTTCTTTGGTAATGGTTTTGCCTCTATTACCTGGTCGCTGGTTTCGTCATTAGCTCCGGTAAGATTAATCGGGCTGACCGGGGGTGTATTTAATCTGGCAGGCGGTTTAGGCGGAATTACCGTCCCGTTAGTTGTCGGTTATTTGGCGCAGGATTACGGTTTTGCCCCGTCATTAACTTATATTTCCGTTGTCGCTTTACTGGGTGCACTTTCTTATATCTTCCTGGTGGGTGAAGTGAAACGTGTCGGAGATTGCTGAAGATTGCCACTGCCGTTTGAGTCCCCTATTCTTAGGCATACTTTAAACGGCAGGGCGCGCCTGAACGCATGAATGAAAAACAACTCACTACTGATGCCCGCGGGCATCAGCTGACCAACATTAACGTCTGGACGCCGGACAGCCAGTGGCTGGTGTATGACGTGCGTCCGCACGGTGGCTCTTTCACCGGTTCGACCATTGAGCGTGTAAATGTGAAAACCGGCGAGACGGAAGTCCTCTATCGCGCCGGTGAAAATGCTCATGTGGGCGTGGTCACAGTCAGCCCGGTCCAGCCGGCCCGTTATGCGTTTATTCATGGTCCGGAAAACCCGGATGCCCGCTGGCAGTATGATTTCCATCATCGCCGCGGTGTCATTGTCTCTGAGCCGCAGCGCGCGCAGGCCGTGACGCTCGATGCGATGGACATCACCGCGCCGTTTACGCCCGGTGCTTTGCGTGGCGGTACGCATGTTCACGTTTTCAGCCCCGACGGCTCCCGCCTCAGCTTTACCTACAACGACCATGTTTTGCATGAACTGAATCCTGCTCTGGATTTACGTAATGTCGGTGTCGCCTTATCCGGACACCCCGTCATGCCGCCAAAACATCATCCCCGCGAATACGATGGCAGCCATTTCAGCGTGCTGATCAGCGAAACAACGTCCCATCCGCGGCCTGGCAGCGATGACATTAACCGTGCTTACGAAGAAGGCTGGATCGGGCGCGAAGGCTATGTCAAAACAGGCGGTTCACGTCAGCGGAGGGCGCTGGCCTTTATTGGCGACACGCTTTCCGCCAGCGGAGAAAAGCATCCGGAAATTTTCGTGGTGGATCTGCCGGAAGACGACGCGGATTACCTGAAAGCAGGGGGAAAACCGTTGCAGGGAACGCCGGACACGCTGCCTGCGCCACCGTCGGGCGTGAAACAGCGGCGCATTACGTTTACCGAAAAAGGCGTCGCCGCTCAGCCGCGTCACTGGTTACGGTCTTCGCCGGATGGCAGCCAGATTGCGTTTCTGATGAAAGATGAAAAAGACGTGGTGCAGTTCTGGACGGTGTCGCCCAATGGCGGCAAACCGGTGCAGATCAGCCATTCGGCCAGCGGAATTCTGTCGGCGTTTAGCTGGAGCCCGGACGGAAAATCGGTGGCGCTGGTGTGCGATAACAGCGTGATGCGCCTTGATGTGGAAAGCGGAGAAATGCACCGGCTGACCGGAAGAACGGAAATCGCGCCGTGCGCGGATGCTGTAGTGTATTCCCCCGACGGCAGCCAGATAGCTTTTATGCGTCAGGTGGGGGAATTTGCGCAAATTTTCGTGACGGCCAGCCGCTGAGATTTTACCTAACCGGCCGGTCTGGCCGGTTTCATTCCCTCAGGCTGAGGCTTACTTTTTATGTGTGGAGGATTTCTGAGTGCGCGGCGTCGTGGTCATCGGCGGAACGTGATCGATATCGACCCCGTTGCTCAGCGCAATGTTGTGCTCTTCGCTGGCTTTGACGCGGTCGCGCGTCGTGACCTTTCCGCTGCGATAATAATCATAAGGCAGCAAAACCGTATCCAGTAAGGCGCTGAAAGGTAAATCCACTAACAACAGCGGGGTCATCGCCCAACTGGTGTCGTCGCTTTTCATCATATTCACATCAGCGCGTGCGCCTGAATAATAGCCGGTGTCTCCGCCGGTGTGGCTCATCACGCTGGAACAACCGCTCGTCGCTAAAAAAATACATCCTGTCATCAGCGGCGTCAGTACAAATTTCATCATGTTAGAACTCATCTTATGCTGTCAGTCTGAGTTTTTAAGTCAAAACGACTTATACCACCCAGCAAAAAAAATTAACAAAGCAAGCTGTAGCTCTGTGGCTGCGATCCCATTAAGTGTAATGACTATTTGAAATCTTGCAGGAAACCGCCTGCTGTCCCTGGCTTTTCGCCCTCGCACTATTTGTATTTTGACGTCCGCAGTTCAAACGAAAACAAAATTTTTGTCTTTTTCTTGCGAATGCCCACTTGAAATACTCTCTTTCATCGCCATTTTTAATGTACGACGCAGGGGAACGATCGCCGGAAGGGATCGTGAATATAAACCGCGCCGCGAGCCTGTCCCATCAGGAAGGCTATATACATATACTCGCTGAATGTCAGGAGAAGTAGTAATGCGTAATTTTGATTTATCACCACTATACCGCTCTGCAATTGGTTTTGACCGTTTATTTAATCTTATCGAATCGGGTCAGAATCAGGGCGGCGGCTATCCTCCTTATAATGTTGAATTGGTTGACGAAAACCATTACCGGATTGCCATCGCGGTAGCGGGATTTGCCGAATCCGAACTGGACATTACAGCGCACGACAATATGTTAGTGGTCAAAGGCGCGCATGCACCGACTGACGCTGACCGCACATATTTATATCAGGGCATTGCTGAGCGTAATTTCGAACGCAAATTCCAGCTGGCCGAACACATTCAAATTAAAGCGGCCAATTTGTCGAATGGTTTGCTGTATATCGATCTGGAACGCATCGTTCCTGAAACGTCCAAACCACGGCGTATTGAGATCCGCTAAGCGTTTATAAAGACAACGCACAAATGAAAAAGTTTAGGCTCGCCGTCAGGGGGCTGAACCGTCACACCCAACTCGGGCGACGGATTAATTAATCTCGCTTCAAAGAAGGAGTTACACAATGCGTAATTATGATATTTCCCCATTACTTCGTCAGTGGATTGGTTTTGATAAATTAGCCAGCTCAATGCAGGGCGGCGATCAGGCTTTTCCTCCGTACAATATTGAGAAGTCTGACGACAATCATTACCGCATTTCGCTGGCGCTCGCTGGTTTCCAGCAGAGCGAGTTGAATATTGAAGTGGAAGGGCCGCGTTTAACCGTCAGCGGTACGCCTGCTCAGCCGGAAGCGAAAGTGGAATATCTGCATCAGGGGTTAGTGATCAAGCCTTTCACCCTGAGCTTCACGCTGGCAGAGCACATGCATGTGTCGGCCGCCGAGTTTGTAAACGGCCTGCTGCACATCAATCTGGTGCGTGACGTACCGGAAGCTTTGCAGCCACAGAAAATTGCGATCGGCACCGAGAAACCTGCACTGGAGAATCAGTCAGCGTAATCCGGCGGCAGAGTCGCTAAAAACGAAAACAGGAGGACATTTGTCCTCCTGTTTTTTTATGCCTGTCGTGCAGGAAAATTAATTTTCGGCGTGCGCTTTTTCGACTTCTTCCGCCAGAATTTTCACGCCGCGTTCAATCTGTTCCGCATCCGGCACGTAGTTCATGCGCATGCACTGATGCGTATGCGGCCACGGATGCTCCAGCCCCGGGAAGAAATAATCCCCCGGCACCATCAGCACGCCGCGCTGTTTCAGGCGCTGATACAACACTTCAGTAGTAATCGGCAGATCCTTAAACCACAGCCACAGGAAAATTGCGCCTTCCGGTTTGTGGATCAGGCAGCGTTCTTCCGGCAGATAGCGGCGCAGCGTGGCGATGGTTTCCTGCACGCGCTGAGAGTAAAACGGCTTGATCACGTTTTCTGATAACTTCAGTAAGTCACCACGGGCAATCATTTCTGTGGCGATGGCAGGCCCGACGCTGCCCGGTGCCAGACTGATAATCCCGTTCATGTTGCTGATCGCTTTGATGATTTTCTCATCGGCAATCACGATGCCGCAGCGAGAACCCGGAAGACCGAGCTTCGACAGGCTCATGCACAGAATGATATTCGGGTTCCACAGCGGCGTTGCGTCGGTAAACACGATGCCGGGGAACGGCACCCCATAGGCGTTATCGATTAATAACGGAATATCTTTCTGCTGCGCCAGTGCATCGAGGCGAATCAGCTCTTCGTCAGTAATCACGTTGCCGGTCGGATTGGTCGGGCGTGAAACGCAGATCAGGCCGATATCATCAGTGATATTCAGATGATCAAAATCGACGTGATATTTGAACTGGCCTTCGGGCAACAGCTCGATATTCGGTTTGGCGGAAACAAACAGATTTTCGTCCAGCCCGGCGTCCGCGTAACCCAGATATTCCGGAGCCAGCGGGAACAGCACTTTCGACATGCTGCCGTCGGCGCGACGTCCGGCGAACAGATTGAATAAATAGAAGAAGGCGCTCTGGCTGCCGTTGGTCAGCGCGATATTTTGCGCATCGAGCTGCCAGCCGAGTTCTTTCTGCAACATTTCTGCCAGTGCGTGACGCAGCACGTCCTTGCCCTGAGGGCCGTCGTAATTGCACAGCGCTTCGGTCAGCTTGCCTTCGGCCAGCATTTCCGTCAGCAGCGTCTGGAAATAATCCTGCATCTCAGGGATCTGCGCCGGATTACCGCCGCCCAACATCACAGCACCTGGTGTGCGTAAACCGTCATTCATATCGCCCATCAGGCGGGTAATGCCTGAAAAACGGGTAAATTTGTCACCGAAAGCAGAAAACGTCATAGAAAGCTTTGTATGTTATCGAAATGTGATGCCCACCATAACGCCTGAGGCTAAGCAGTGCAATCCGACCACGGGGTTTTGAACTGTCCTTCCCTTTCAAAAATCCCTGAAAGGGAAGGAGAAGGAAGGGGTTACT
This sequence comes from Rahnella sp. ChDrAdgB13, assembly GCF_017655185.1. Classification (NCBI taxonomy): domain Bacteria; kingdom Pseudomonadati; phylum Pseudomonadota; class Gammaproteobacteria; order Enterobacterales; family Yersiniaceae; genus Rahnella; species Rahnella sp. ChDrAdgB13. The sequence continues at coordinate 5,481 of NZ_JAEMGT010000064.1, forward strand.
TTCTGAGAACTTCAGGATTCACGCAGAACTGTTTAACGTCGCCGTTCAGGGCGGCGATCAGGTTATCCACCGCACAGGCCGCCATATCGTAACGGGTCTGATGTGTCGCGGATCCCACGTGCGGCAGCGCCACCACGTTGGGCAGGCTCAGCAGCGGAGAATCTTTCGGCAACGGTTCTTTCTCGAACACGTCCATCCCGGCACCATAAATCGTCCCGTCTTTCAGGGCTTCAATCAGCGCAGGTTCATCAATGACCGGGCCACGACCGGCGCTGACCAGCACGGCGCTGGATTTCATTTTCGCCAGCTGTTCCTTGCCGATCAGATGGAACGTTTGTTGGGTCATAGGCAGCAGAACACAGACGAAATCAGATTTCTCCAGCAGTTCGTCCAGCTCACATTTGCGTGCGCCAAAACGCTCTTCCGCTTCGGTATGCTGACTGCGTGCGTTGTACAGAATCGGCATATCAAAACCGAAATGCGCACGCTGAGCGAGCGCCAGGCCGATGCGGCCCATACCCACGATACCCATGGTTTTGTGGTGAACGTCGATGCTGAACCAGTCTGGGCCGACGTTTTCTGTCCATTCACCCGCTTTCACACGTTCGGCCAGATTCACGACGCGGCGGGCCGTCGCCAGCACCAGCGCCATCACGGTATCAGCGACCGTATCGGTCAGCGCGGTCGGGGTGTGCATCAGCGGGATTTCACGACGCGTCAGTTCCGCGACGTCAAAATTATCGTAGCCTACGGAGCTGGTGGAAACGGCGCGCAGGCGCGGCGCGTGATCCAGCAAATCTTTATCCACCCGACCGCCTGAGCCCAGCAGTCCTTCTGCGTTCTGCAAAGCGTCTAAAACCTGCGCACGGTTTTCTTCAGTGATGTCATCAAATTGAGTGATGGCGAAATGCTGTTCCAGGCGTTGTTGCAGGTCTGCGGGTTGTTTCTTATACACAACGATAGACGGCTTCATCAATTACAACTCCCTCAGGTTAAGGAAACTTCTTTTTGTTTCATTTCAGATTGTCGCGGTTTTACCAGCAGGGTTAATCCTGCGGAAACCAGTAACGACACGGCCATAAAAATAAAGGAGGCTGCCGGGCTGCCCGTATTACCGTTCAGATAACCGACAAACCAGGAACCAAAGAACGAGCCAAGCGCTCCGAGGCTGTTGATTAACGCCATGGCGCCGCCGGAAACATTCTTCGGCAGCATTTCAGGAATGATGGCGAAAAACGGGCCATATGGGGCATACATTGCCGCGGCAGCGACCACCAGTAAACTGTACGAAAGCCAGAAATTGTTTGTGCCAACGGCCCATGAACCAAAGAATGCCAGCGCGCCGATCAGTAAAAGTGGCCAGACAAATAACCGGCGGTTTTGCATCTTGTCGGAAGCCCACGACACCAGAATCATGGCGATCGTGGCCGCCAGATACGGCGCGGACGACAGCCAGCCCGCTTCGACCATGCCCATCGATTTCCCGTCGCGCAAAATCGACGGCAGCCACAGTACAAAGCCGTACACGCCGATGCTCCAGAAGAAATATTGCAGGCAAAGGAAAATGACGTTCCGCGAACGGAAAGCTTCGCGATAACCGCCCACCGCCTGAATACTTTTCTGCTCTTTTTCCAGCTGTGCGGCCAGCGCTTTCTTCTCCTGACTGCTCAGCCAGCTGACTTCTTCGGGTTTATCTTTGACGGTAAACCACCAGATAATCGCCCAGATCACCGCCGGAATACCCTCGAAAATAAACATCTCCCGCCACCCGAACGACTTGATCAGATAGCCGGAAAGCACCGACATCCACAGCACCGTGACCGGATTGCCGAGGATCAGAAACGTATTGGCACGCGAACGTTCGGACTTCGTAAACCAGTTGCTGATATACACCAGCATCGCGGGCATGACCGCGGCTTCCACCACTCCCAGCGCGAATCGGATCACTGCCAGCATCGGAATATCAGTGACGACACCGGTCAGCGAGGCGAATCCGCCCCACAGTAAAAGGCACCAGAAAATCAGTTTTTTAACGCTGCGCCGCTCGGCGTAAATCGTGCCGGGGATTTGGAAGAAGAAATAGCCCAAGAAAAACAGCGCGCCCAGCAGGGACGACATACCTTTGGTGATGCCGAGATCGTCATTAATGCCCGCCGCCGACGCGAAACTGAAATTCGAGCGATCGACATAGGCCAGGCTGTACGTGATGAACACGACCGGCATGATGTACCACCACCGGCGGGCGGCGATCCCGGGTTGTTTCATGGCGATTTCTCCGGATGAGGCATCAGAATTACTGACGCAGTAGTTCGACGTAGTAACGCGTCACGGCGGTCAGGTCATCCCCTTCCAGCGGGAATTCGATGCCGCGCGGCACATCCTGAGGCAACATTTTCAATAAAGGTTCCCAGCTGCCGTCGCTGTTATCGAGCGCCACGGCGTGCCATTTTCCGTCTCGCTGTTCCGCCGCTTTCACATGCACATAACCCACATGGCGTGCCAGGCGTTCAGCGGCCGCGCTCGGATCCTGTCCCACCCACAGCCAGTTCGCGGTATCAAACGTCAGGCTCAGCGGCAGATGCAGCGATTCCGCCGCAAACGCAAAGGCATTAATGCGCGACAAAATTCCGCAATCGCTCGACTGATCATTCTCCACCACCAATTTGACGGTCTGAGAATCCAGCAGTACGCGCAGCGGCGTCAGGTCGGCACCGGGTTCAAATTCGCCCAGTGAAAACTTAATGGTGCGGGCACCTAAAACATGCGCTTCGGAAAAATACTTTTTTGCATCCGGATTCAGTTTGCCGCCTGAAATGAACAGCGGGAAGGGCACCGAATAGACCGAAAACAGCCCGTGGCGCTTAATGTTTTCCGCCAGTTCGGGTAGGGCATCCAGTTCCTGCTCGCTGAACAATTCACGACGAATTTCCACACCGTCTGCCTGCGCGTCTGCAATGATTGAAAGCAGCGCGGCCTGCCCGCCAAGGGCCTTCACCACGCTGTTTCCGTAAGCGGCGGTGACAATGACGACTTCTCTTTTCATGCGTGTGTATCCTGGTAAACGCGCCACTGCGGCGGCGCAGGCGATCAAATCCAAAACATCATTTTAGTAAAACAAACGCCAGTTGGAGGTGTTGTTAATGTTTTGTTTCGTTTTATACAACCTAATTGGAACCGGTTCCAATCAACAGAACAAAAGGCCAGAAACATGATCCCGCTCACGAAGAACGGGGCAGGAAACGGAGGGAAAAAGAATCAGCGCGCTGCCGTGGAACCACGTGCAATCAGCTCGCCGGAGAATTCCAGGTCTTTAACGGGATCGGTATTTCCCTGTATCCGCGCGACCAGCTGGCCGAGCGCGGCCACGCCCATTTCGTAGGTCGGTTGTTTGAGCGTAGTGATCCCGACACCTGCCAGTTCGGCCCAGTCCAGTTCGTCGAAACCAGATAATCCGATGTCCTGCCCCCAGACAATCCCCTGCCGTCGCATGGCGCGAGCGACCTGCAATGTGAGCGTACCGTTCACGCACATTACGGCTTTTCGTTTGTCGGGATGGCGGGCAATAAATTCACGCAGCAGATTATCCAGTCCGTCGGTATTCGAAATCTCAATCTCGCCCTGTTCGGCGATGTGCTGCGGCGATTGCTGCATGCGATGGAGAAAAGTACGCAGACGGTCAAAACGGGTATTAATGGTGGCGGGCTCGCTGATAAAAAGCAGAGCTTCAAAACCCTGTTGCAGAAGATGATTGGTCATCATCTGCGTGGCTTCGACGTTGTTCAGGCCGATGACGTCGCAGGCAAAATTCGCGACTTTACGGTCGATCAGCACCATCGGTAAATTGGCCTGTTGCAGCGTGGAAATCGCCGCTTCACGCATTCCGACGGCGTTCACGACAATACCGTCCACGCGATAACTGCTGAGCAATTGCAGATAATGTTTTTCCTGATCAAGCTCGTTATTGGTGTTACACACCAGCAGCGTCAGCCCTTGCTGGCGGCAGGCAGCTTCGACACCGCGCATGACTTCAACGGAATACGGGTTGGTGATATCGGCAATAATCAGGCCAATCAGACGCGTCTGGCCGCTTTTCAAGCTGCGCGCCATCTGGCTGGGCTGATAATCGAGCAGGGCGATCGCCCGTCCGATGCGTTCTTTTAACGCGTCGGACAGCAGGTCTTTTTCACCGTTGAGATAACGTGAAACGCTGGTTTTACCCGTTTTCGCGGCGCTGGCGACATCACGTATCGTGGCGCGTACTGGTGCGCCCGGTTCCTGTTTTTTACTCACAGCCTTTCTCTCCTCATGCTTGTCCCACGGAGACTAGCACAGAGTGCCGAAAGGCTGCATCCCGTAAGTCAGCGCAATCCCTGCGCCGTTTGCACCCCGGAAACCGCCCCGGCCTTTGGTCTGCTGCTTAGCGTAAAGGCCGAAATGATCGTCACGCTAAAGGCAATACCGCCAAGGATCAGGTAGGTATCGCTGAACCCGATGCGGTCATACAAGTTACCGGCAAAAGCCGAAAGGAAGATGGCCGCCAGCTGTTTGGCAAAGTTAAAGCCAATCAGATAAATGGTCGCTGAGAACCGGACATCAAATATCTGCGTGATGTACTTGAACACGCCGACCAGCAGGAACGGCACTTCCAGCGCGTGCAGCATTTTCAGCAGAATGACTTCGATGGCGGTGGTCGCAAATGATGAGCCGACAATGCGGATCGACATAATCGTACCCGCCAGCAGCAGGGTGTTTTTCGCGCCGATGCGGTTAATAATCCACGGCGAACAGAACATGATCAGTGCGTTACATAATTCTCCGGCGGTGGTGACATAGCCGAACATTTCCGTACCCTGCTGCGGCGAGGCGAAGAACGTTTTGAAGAACGTCGCGAATTGCTGGTCAAATACGTCATAGACACAGGCCACGCCAATCACATACAAAATCAACATCCACAGTTTGCGTTCTTTCAGCAGCAAAGCCGCCGTTTTCAGTGAGAATTGCGGCTGATTGGCGCCGAGTTTATCCAGAACCTGCGCGTTTTTGTTTTCCTGCGGACGGGCAATCATCAGCAAAATCATCAAAATGACGGCCGCGCCGGAGCCCATCCAGAACACGATGTCGGGATTAATGTTAAACAGCACGCCCGCTGTCGAGGCACAAATTCCCCAGCCGAAACAACCGAACATCCGCGCCTTGCCGTATTCAAATGAACTGTTGCGGCTGACCCTTTCGATATATGCCTCAGTTGCGCCCGAACCGCCCGCGAACACGAAACCGATATAGGCACCGCCGAGAATGGCGCCGAGCACGATATTGAGTTTTAACAACGGTGCGAAAACGTAAATGAAGAACGGCGCGAACAAAAACAGCATCACGGCGATGATCCACAGCAGATGCTTTTTCAGGCCGAGCTTGTCAGAAATGATGCCGAAAATCGGCTGAAACAAAATGGCGAACAGCGACATGCTGGAAAACACGATGCCGGTTTCCGTTTTACTCAGGCCGATAATGTCAGAAAGCCATATCGGTAAAAACGGATAACAGGTCGCCATAATAAAGAAATAGAGGAAGAAATAGCTGCCAAATATCCAGAAGTTGGCATTGTTTTTATAGAAACAGCGGTCGGAAGTTTGTGTAGGGTTCATAGTGATTTCCTTGCCGAAACCATGAAAACCGGCACTGTCGCACCGGTGTTTTTTGTTGTTATCTGATTTCTTCGAAGCCCAGAAGCAGGGCGCTTTCCGGATCCAGTACCGGTAACGCCACCCCGGCATTTGCCAGCCATTCACCGCTCAGCACCGGCGATTCATGCAGCCACGCCGGTTGTACGCGCATGGTATGACCGCTGCCGCCGCCTTTCAGCAACGCCGGTTCATCAAGCACTGTCACGCGATAACGCGCATCTGCTTTCAGCCCCGGCACGCGTAACGTACCGGGCAGCGACCAGGTTGGCATTGCCAGCTGACTGACCAGAAACACCGCGCGATCTTTGTTCACGCTGACCACGCCGTTAATCAGCACCGTTTCGTCGTGCGTATCTACGCGGTACACATCGCCGCTGTGCAATAACGGGCGCAACTGCTGATGCAGGCGGGTATATTTCGCAAAACCGGCGCGCTCAGCCTCCCCTTCTTTCACCGGATCCAGCTCAATGCCCATATGGCCGAACAGCGCCGTCAGGCCGCGAAATTCAATGCTGTGCTGGCGTGACGTGGCGTGGCACCGTTTATTGCCGATGTGCGAGCCCATGACTTCCGGCGGGAAGAAATAGCTCATGCCGCGCTGAATTTTCTGCCGCTCCAGCGCGTCGTTATTGTCCGATGTCCAGAAACGATGGCTGCGTTTGAGCACTTCGAAATCAATGCGGCCCCCGCCGGACGCGCAGGATTCAAACTCGATGTGCGGGAAGCGTTCGCCCAGCACATCCAGCAAACGGTAGAATTGCTGCGTTTGTGCCGTCAGCGCCGCGCGGCCTTCATGGCCGGGCTGGACGATTTCACGGTTCATGTCCCATTTCACGTAATCGACATCGTGCTCGCCGAGCAGCCAGCTCATGCGTTCCACCAGATAATCAAAGACCTGCGGATTGTTCAGGTCGAGCACGAACTGATGACGGCCACTCGGCTGCTGATAACCCGGCAATGCCAGCAGCCAGTCGGGATTGGCGCGGTACAAATCCGAATCCGGGTTAATCATTTCCGGCTCGACCCAGATACCAAATTCCATGCCGAGATTTTTAACGTGGTCGATCACCGGCTTCAGCCCGTTCGGGTATTTCTTCTCATCGAGATACCAGTCCCCCAGCGCGGCGCGATCGTGGTCGCGCCCCTTAAACCAGCCGTCGTCGATAATGAATCGTTCAACGCCTAACGCGGCGGATTCTGTCGCCATCTGCATCATGTAGTCAGGATCGTGATCGAAATAAATGCCTTCCCAGGTATTAAGATGCACCGGACGTGGTTTCTCGGTCGGGAACCGCAAAATCTGTTCACGCACAAACCGGTGGAACTGCTGACTCATCCGGTTCAGGCCGCTGGCGGAATAGCTGGCGTACAGCCACGGCGTTTCCAGCGTTTCGCCCTGTTCCAGGCGCTGTTCGCCGGGGAAATACAACGCTTCGGCCTGCACCAGACGGCGACCGTCGGTTTTGATGTCAGCGCGCAGACGGTGGTTACCGCTCCAGCCCAGATGCATTCCCCAGACTTCGCCCTGTTCTTCACTGAAACCCGGATGACCGATCATCATCGCCGGAAAATATTCGGAGGACGTTTTCCCGCGGCGGTTTTCCTGAATGATGCCGCCATGACCGAGCAGTGTGCGGTGCGGTTGAAACTCTTTGATCCAGCGGCCATGAAACGCCATGACTTCGGCGGCGCGTTCCGGCAGCGGCAGGGTGACAGCCAGCCGCGTGACCTGATACGTGCCGGGTTTGAGACTGGTCAGTGCGTTGCGTGCCTGTAAAACGCCGCTGTCATCAAGGCGCAGTTCGCTGCGAAATTGCAGACCGGCGATCGCGTCTTCGGTGGTGATCGTCAGCTGATTGCCGTCGTGCTTGACCTGCGTGGTATTGAACACCGGCGACCAGTCCAGTCCGTCGCGATGACCTTCCATGCCCGGCGTACCAAAAGAACCGCGGCCTGAATCGGCGCTGAAATTCACCGGCGCTTCCACATCAATCCGGCCATTTGGCACTGCGCGGCTCAGCGAAATAATGTCATCCGCAGAAAATTGACTGAGGCGGTTTCCCCAGTAAAGAATCTCAGCGTAAGGCGTGCAGCGGACGATCAGGCTGGTCTGTCCGCCGGTTAAATGAATAATCTGGTTTTCCATATAGTCACTGCTCCACACATAAAATTGCGCTGATAAGACGCGATCAGGTGGAGTAACTATTGATCCGAAACGTTTCGGATAGGAAATGAGAAAAGTTAAAAATGTGATATAGGGTGGAAAAATAACCTAAGGGTGAATTATCAGCGTGGTGGATGGACGGTGACGCCTGCCTGCAATTCGGGCTGCCAGAGAACCTGCAAATTTTTCAGCGGTTCGTTGCGGATCAGCGCCATGGTCATGGTGGCAATTTGCAGGCCGACCGCTTCACGCGTGCCCTGACGGACAGCGGTAACGGCGACATCGGGCACGCTGTCGCCCGGCAAACCGTCAAAAATAATCAGGGAAATACCGCCGCTGAGCAGTAATCCGGCTTCCTGCAACGCCAGCGCGGCACCTTCGCCATGCATATTGCAGTCGCAGACAATGGCCGTCGGAGGCACCGGCAACGTCAGCAGCGCCTGCGTAGTCTGATAACCGGCGCGACGGCTCGGGCTGATTTTATGCACGTAATCAGGATTGTGCGGCAGCGCGTTTGCCCGCAAACCGTCGAGATAACCCTGATAGCGCTGCCCGATAAACGATTGCTGATTGTTCTCGCCGAGAAACGCGATACGGCTGTGGCCAAGTGCGGCCAGATGATCGACCGCCATCTGCATTCCGGCGCGGTTATCGAAATCAAACCAGGCGTAATCCTGCGTCAGACACTGGCTGCGCCCCAGTGCCAGAAACGGAAAATTACGCTGTTGTAAATCCAGCAGTCGCGGGTCGTTATCCAGCGTATGCGCCACCAGCATGGCATCGACGCGTTTACTTTCGATCAGCCGCCGCCAGGAAAACGTGCCCAGTTCATCCGGCACCAGCAGTAAATCGATTTCATATTTTGCCAGTTCGCGGGTGATACAGCCGACCATTTCGATAAACGCGGAATTGCTCAACGGATGAGAAGAGAAAGGGAAAATGAGGCCAACGGCGTCGATCTTCCCCATTTTCAACCGGCGGGCGAGAGTGTTTGGCCGGTAGCCGCGTAAATCTGCTGCCGCCTGAACCCGCGCTTTGGTATCCGCTGAAACATCATCGTACCCGTTCAGCGCACGGCTGACGGTGGTGACAGAGAGACCGAGATCTTTCGCAATCGCTTTCAGAGACATACTGGCATCCGTTACACAGGGGGGAAGGCGCGTGGCGGGAGAATATCACAAACGTGAAAACGGAGCCGAATGGCTCCGTTTTTATCAGGGGAAGGACAAAATTTACTGCAACGGACTGAGGGTGATCTCGACGCGACGGTTCTGCGCTTTACCGGCCTCAGTGCTGTTGCTGGCGATCGGATTGTCCGGGCCTGCACCAGTGGTGTGTACGCGGCTGCCTTCAACGCCCTGTGTGATCAGCGCGCTGCCAACGCCATCAGCACGTTGCTGTGAAAGTTTCATGTTGAGCGCGCGGGTACCGGTGCTGTCGGTGTAACCGACGACGTTAACGGCGGTTTTCGGATACTCTTTCAGCACCATTGCCACGCCGGTCAGCGTATTCGCACCTGCCGGTTTTAGCGTGCTGCTGTTGGTGTCAAACGTCACGTTGTTCGGCATGTTCAGCACGATGTTGTCGCCCTGACGGGTCACGCTGACGCCGGTGCCTTTCATCTTGTCGCGCAGTTTAGATTCCTGCACATCCATGTAATAACCCGCACCGCCACCCAGTGCAGCCCCTGCCGCTGCCCCGATCAGCGCGCCTTTGCCGCGATCGTGTTTGGATGAAGAAAGCATACCGACGCCCGCGCCGAGTGCGGCACCGATGCCCGCACCAATGCCGGATTTGCCTGCTTCTGATTCCCCGGTGTAAGGGTTGGTGGTACAGGCGGAAAGGCCCATCGTCACACACAGCACGCCCGCAACCACTAGAAGTCTTTTGTTCATCATTATTCCTTTCTGGATGTTTAATTTTTCAGAACTTTACTGCGGCATTATGACTGCTCTTTTGGCGGCAAGTTGCACAGAAAAAGGTGTCAAAACATAAACAAATGCAACAGGCAGAGTTCAGCCCTGCGGCGTTCTGGCGCTCTTTATGCGCAATTTTGGGGCGTTAAGCAGTAGGAGAATTCCGGTTATCTGTTTTTGTATTTTTGCAGATTTTGGGAACTTATTCGGAAAGGGGATGGAACCAGCGGAGGATCCAGGTGGGCATGTCGGTGCCGGGATGACGGGTTTCGGCGGTGATCTCAAAGTTTTCCTTACGATAGAACGCCATCGCACGGTGGTTTTGCTGGTACACCTCGAGCAGCAGAACCGGATATTCCTCCTTAGCCGCCGCCATCAGCCGTTGCGCGGTACCGTCGCCGTAATGGGACGCTTCGACAAACAGGGCACCGATAAACTGCTGATTCAGCACGCCGATAAAGCCGCAAATTTCATCATTTGTATCGCAATCCACCCAGATGCGGGCTTTGGGCAAAAAATCTTCCCTCACCATTTGCAGGCTTTCAATCCAGTAGGATTCGGCAATAAAAGAGTGAGAGATCAGAGAACTGCGCAGCCAGAGCAACAAAATGGTTTCGTGATCGGCGGGCTGCGCAAGGCGGATCATGACGGCTGATTCGCCGGATGGCAGAAGCAATAAGACTGATGATCGTTCACCAGCCCGGCTGCCTGCATAAAGGCATAACAAATCGTTGAACCGATAAATTTAAAGCCTTTCTTTTTCAGTGCCCTGGACATGGCATCGGACACCGTCGTTTTCGCCGGAACGCCTTCCGGGCCGAGCGGATTATTGATGACCGGCTGGCCGCCCACGAAATTCCAGATGAATTCTGAGAAACTTTCACCGCTGGCTTCCATGGCCAGATATGCCTGCGCGTTACCGATAATGGCTTTGATTTTTCCCCGATGGCGGATGATACCGGCATCAAGCACCAGGCGTTCAACGTCGTCGTCAGTCATTTTGGCAATTTTCACCGGATCAAACGCGTGGAAGTTCTGGCGGTAATTTTCGCGCTTTCTCAGTACGGTTATCCACGAAAGTCCTGCCTGCTGGCCCTCGAGGCACAACATCTCAAACAACTCGCGGCCATCTTTGACCGGCACGCCCCATTCTTTATCGTGGTAATCGAGGTAAATCGGTTCTTTGGAAACCCAGCTACAGCGCGTCATCTCGTTTTCTCCTTGAAAGCGTGGGCTCCAGTGTGGGGTTTCTCGGATAACTCTGCAACGTCGCAATTTGCGCACCGTGAACTTGACGCTGGTCGGATCTGAACAATATTTAAAGCCATTCATTACGAATTCCTTACATTTAATCAGGGGCATGCGCCGCTGAAACTTCAGGAAAACAGGTTTATGGCAGGCACAAAAAAGTACGCAACACGGCTGACGCAGGGCGCATTCGCCGTGGCGCTTTGCCTCGGAACGCAGGCTTCAGCGCAGGCTTATGATCAGCTGTATGTTTTCGGCGACAGCCTGAGTGATACCGGCAATATTGGCCGCTGGACCTTCGACAGCAGCTCACATCAGCTGTATGACGAAATTCTGGCGAACAACATCGGCACGACCTTAAAACCCTCTTCACAAGGCGGGCAGAACTATGCCGAAGGCGGCGGCGTCGCGGTGCCGGGGCTGGATTCCGATTACACCACGCAGGAACAGGTTCAACATTATCTGGCATCGACCGGCGGCAAAGCCGACCCGAACGGGCTGTATATTCACTGGATCGGCGGTAACGATCTGGCCGCTGCGGCGCTGAGCCTTAATCCGGTCACGGCGCTGCAAATTGCCACCAACAGCGCCACGCAGGCGGCCTCGCAGGTGAATGATTTACTGAAGGCGGGTGCCGGAACGGTCATCGTGCCGACGGTGCCCAACATCGGACTGACGCCGGTACTGATGGAAGGCGTGATTCAGGTCGGATTACTGCCGGTGCAGCAACAGGCGCTGAAAGCGGCCTATCAGTATCTGAATGCGCAGAATACGCCGGATGCCGGTGCCCGTACCGAAGCGATTCACAAGGCTCTGGCCGCAGCCGCAGCGGAAGGTTCCGGTATTCCGCTGGTGCAGGACGTTATCGCCAAAGGGCTGGCGGCAGCGTATGACGCGCTCAAAGACGTAGCGGGCGGCCTGACCGATACCTACAACACCACTGAGGATATCGCGCTGGCGAAAACTGGCGGCAATATTGCCCGCGTGGATATCAACGGATTGTTCAACGAAGTGGTAGCCGATCCGGCGTTATACGGTTTCGCCAATACTGCCGGCACGGCCTGTCCGGTCGGGACATCCGCGTCGGAGTGCACCTCGAATCTGCCGGGCTTCGACGCCAGTAAATCGTTCCTGTTTTCCGATCATTTCCACCCGACACCTCAGGCGCACGCGCTGATCGCCCAGTACATGCAATCGGTGATCAACGGTCCGCTGGAAGCCACGGCGCTGAATCAGGGCTCGCTGGCGCTGGCGCGAAATACGCAGGGATTGCTCGACAGCCGTTATCAGCAACTGCGCACGCAGGATAACGATGCCGGTACGTTTGGTATGTTTGGCGGGTATGCCGGGCAGAGTGCCGACAGCAAAATCAATCCGTCGCTGGGGGATGGCGATCTGACCTCGAATTCGCTCAATATCGGCATGGATTATCAGATGACCGATCGCTGGATGATGGGGCTGATGATTTCCGGTTCAGACGATAAACAGGATCCGACTGACCATTACAGCTACCGCACACGCGGCTGGATGGCGACGGCGTTTACCGGCGTGAAAATCGCCGAAAACGGCTGGATCAACGGCGATGTGCATTATGGTTCACTCAATTATGATGACATTAACCGCCGCATCACGCTCGGGCCCACCACCCGCACTGAGCGCGGTGAGACGGACGGTAAACAGATCGGCGGACGCGTCACCGCGGGCTGGGATTTCCCGATTTTACCGGTGCTGAAAACCGGCCCTGTGGCGCAATATAGCTGGGATTACAGCAGCATCAATGGCTACAGCGAACAGGGGAGTACCAGCACCTCAATGCGCTTTGGCGACCAGACGTCCCATTCGCAGATCGGCGCACTCGGCTGGCGTGTAAATGCAGAACTCGGCATCGTCAATCCGTATGCACAGGTGACGTATGACCGGCAGTTTGGGGACAAAACCTATACCGCGACCGGTGCCATCAAATCCACCCGCACGCATTTTAGCCGCACCACAGGCGAGCAGGATGACGACTGGGTCGATATGACCGTCGGCGCCAACGTCCAGATCACCCACAGCATTTCCGCCTTTGCCGCCGTCTCTCAGACCACCGGCCTGGATTCCGGCGAACAAACGTCCTACAACGCCGGGATCAGCGCAAGATTTTAAAAGCATCTTAAAGGGTGCTTTTAAAGATGCTTTTAAGGCTATAATAACGGCATAGTGTGACAGGAGAAAAGCTATGCCGTTTGAAATACTCACTTCCTCAGCCGCCAGTATTACCGAGCTAAAACGTGATCCGATGGGAACGTTCTCCGCCGGAGAAGGTGAAGCCGTGGCGATCCTTAACCGTAATGAACCGGCCTTTTATTGTGTTCCACCAGAGGTTTACGCCTATTTCCTGAGTCTTGCAGAAGACGTGGAACTAAACCGCATAATGGATGCGCGGCAGGGCGAAGAAAGGATAAGGCTGACGCTGGATGACTTATAAAATCGATTTTCTGAAGTCAGCCCTGAAAGAATGGAAGGCGCTGGCAACTCCCATTAAAGACCAGTTTAAAAAGAAACTCGCTGAGCGGCTCGAAAATCCTCATGTCGTTTCTGCCCGTTTATGTGGCCCAAAAACTAACCGTTATAAAATTAAATTGAAGAGCCTCGGCTACCGTCTGGTCTATCAGGTTGAGGATCAGGAAATCGTGGTAATTGTTGTCGCGATTGGTAAACGTGAGGGCAATGAAGCCTATAAACTGGCAGAGAAGCGCTGAATACTGGCGTTTTTAAGGTAGTTCACAGGGATCTGTTGTGTGATTATCTTCCGTTCAGCGGGTATACTGTCCGACTCTTTATAAACCCACTTTCTCGCGTGCGAATCCAACATGCAAAAGTTTGATACCAAGACATTTCAGGGCCTGATCCTGACACTGCAAGATTATTGGGCGCAGCAGGGCTGCACCATTGTTCAACCGCTGGATATGGAAGTCGGCGCGGGTACCTCGCACCCGATGACCAGCCTGCGCGCACTCGGCCCTGAGCCTTTTGCGGCAGCCTATGTTCAGCCATCACGCCGTCCCACTGACGGCCGCTACGGCGAAAACCCGAACCGCCTTCAACACTATTATCAGTTCCAGGTGATGATCAAACCGTCACCGGAAAACATTCAGGAACTGTACCTCGGTTCCCTGAAAGAGCTGGGCCTTGACCCGCTTGTCCACGATATCCGCTTCGTTGAAGACAACTGGGAAAACCCGACGCTCGGCGCCTGGGGTCTTGGCTGGGAAGTGTGGCTGAACGGCATGGAAGTGACGCAGTTCACTTACTTCCAGCAGGTCGGCGGCCTGGAATGTAAACCGGTGACCGGCGAAATCACTTACGGTCTGGAGCGTCTGGCGATGTACATCCAGGGCGTGGACAGCGTTTACGATCTGGTCTGGAGTAACGGTCCGCTGGGCAAAACAACCTACGGCGACGTGTTCCACCAGAACGAAGTGGAGCAATCCACCTATAACTTTGAATACGCCGACGTCGATTTCCTGTTCACCTGTTTTGAACAGCACGAGAAAGAAGCGCAAACCCTGCTGGCGCTCGAAAAGCCGCTGGCACTGCCTGCTTACGAGCGCATTCTGAAAGCGGCCCATTGCTTCAACCTGCTCGACGCGCGTAAAGCGATTTCTGTGACTGAACGTCAGCGCTACATTCTGCGCATCCGTACCCTGACTAAAGCGGTAGCTGAGGCGTATTACGCTTCCCGCGAAGTGCTGGGCTTCCCGATGTGCAAAAAGAACGAGAAGTGAGAAACAGCCATGACTGAAAAAACTTTTCTGGTGGAAATCGGCACGGAAGAACTGCCACCGAAGGCCCTGCGTAGCCTTGCTGAATCTTTTGCCGCTAACCTGACTGCGGAGCTTGATGCGGCGAATCTGCCACACGGCGACGTTAAGTGGTTTGCTGCACCGCGCCGTCTGGCGCTGAAAGTCTCCGGTTTGCATGAATCCCAGGCTGACCGCGAAGTTGAAAAACGTGGTCCCGCTGTGGCGCAGGCGTTTGACGCCGAAGGCAAACCAAGCAAAGCCGCTGAAGGCTGGGCTCGTGGTTGCGGCATCACCGTCGATCAGGCTGACCGTCTGGTCACCGACAAAGGCGAATGGCTGGTTTACCGTGCGCACGTCAAAGGCGAAAGCGCGCAACAACTGCTGCCGGCGATGATCGCGACCTCTCTGGCTAAACTGCCCATTCCTAAACTGATGCGCTGGGGCGATTCTGACGTACAGTTTGTGCGTCCGGTTCACACCGTGACCCTGCTGTTAGGCGACGAACTGATCCCGGCGAAAATCCTGGGTATCGATTCTGCGCGTACCCTTCGCGGTCACCGCTTCATGGGCGAGCCGGAATTCACGATTGATAATGCCGATCAGTACCCGCAAATTCTGCTGGAACGCGGCAAAGTCATTGCGGATTACGAGCAGCGTAAAGCCATCATTAAACAGGATGCTGAGAAAGCGGCGAAAGAGATTGGCGGTATCGCCGATCTGAGCGAAAGCCTGCTGGAAGAAGTGGCTTCTCTGGTGGAATGGCCGGTGGTGCTGACCGCGAAATTCGAAGAGAAATTCCTGGCAGTTCCGGCGGAAGCGCTGGTTTACACCATGAAAGGCGACCAGAAGTATTTCCCGGTGTACGACGCCGCGGGCAAACTTCTGCCGAACTTCATCTTTGTCGCCAACATCGAATCGAAAGATCCGCAGCAAATCATTTCCGGTAACGAGAAAGTGGTTCGCCCGCGTCTGGCCGATGCCGAATTCTTCTTCAATACTGACCGCAAAAAACGTCTGGAAGATAACCTGCCGCGTCTGGAAACCGTATTGTTCCAGAAACAGCTGGGTACTCTGCGCGACAAAACCGACCGCATTCAGGCGCTGTCTGGCTGGATCGCTGAGAAAATCGGTGCGAACGTTGAGAACGCTAAACGCGCCGGCCTGCTGTCAAAATGCGACCTGATGACCAACATGGTCTTCGAGTTCACCGACACGCAGGGCGTGATGGGCATGCACTATGCACGTCACGACGGCGAGCAGGAAGAAGTCGCCGTTGCGCTGAATGAACAGTATCAGCCACGCTTTGCGGGCGACGAGTTACCGGCATCGCTGGTGGCATGTGCGCTGGCTATCGCTGACAAGATGGACACCCTGGCCGGTATTTTCGGCATCGGTCAGCATCCGAAAGGCGATAAAGACCCGTTCGCACTGCGCCGTGCTGCGCTGGGCGTTCTGCGTATCATCGTTGAGAAAAATCTGCCGCTTGACTTGCAAACCCTGACCGAAGAAGCGGTGCGCCTGTACGGTGACAAGCTGACTAACGCCAAGGTTGTCGATGAGGTGGTTGATTTCATGCTCGGTCGTTTCCGCGCGTGGTATCAGGAAGAAGGTCACGCGGTCGATACCATTCAGGCCGTGCTGGCACGTCGTCCAACCAAACCGGCTGATTTCGACGCGCGTGTGAAAGCGGTGAGTTACTTCCGGACGCTGGATGAAGCGGCAACGCTGGCGGCGGCTAACAAACGTGTGTCGAACATTCTGGCGAAATCCACCGACGTTCTGCTGGATCACGTCCACGCCTCCGTGCTGAAAGAACCTGCTGAGCTGAAACTGGCGACGCATCTGGTGGTTCTGCGCGACAAACTGGAACCGCTGTTTGCTGCCGGTGAGTACAAAGAAGCGCTGGTGGAACTGGCTGCGCTGCGCGAAACCGTCGATACGTTCTTTGACACCGTGATGGTGATGGATGAGAACGAGGCGGTACGTATCAACCGCCTGACACTGCTGTCCAAGCTGCGTGAGCTGTTCCTGCAGGTCGCGGATATTTCGCTGCTTCAGTAAGTGAAGTTTTTGCTCCTCCCTCTGCGAAGGGGGAGGAGCAAGGCACCTTATCAGATGTCAATTTCTACGCTTTTTTAAAAAGCGTTATCCCCCCAATTGTTCTATCCTATATCCCGCATGGAATGCACAGCATCGGCAGGGAACTGGCCGGAAGAAGAACATTGAAATCAGGAGTCAGGACTCATGGCTGTAGGGATCAGAAGCGGTGTATTTTCTCGCTGGCTGGCGCCGTTTATCGCACTGCTGGTTGTTTTCCAGCTCACTGCCTGTGGCGATAAAGAACCGGAACAACGCAAAGCCTTTATCGATTATTTGCAAAATACCGTCATGCGCAGCGGGCAAAACCTGCCTTCGCTGAGTGAAGATCAGAAACAACGGTTTGGTAATTACGCGAATGACTACGGCATCATCCTGTCGTTCTCCCGCCAGATGAAAGGCGCTGTTGATGGCAGTCTGGTACCGGTGGTGAGCGCGATTGGTCAGGTGCGTACCCCGCAGGATTACATGACCCAGCGCAGCGCGTTACAACAGGCGGCCAGCACGCTGAGCATGCTGAATGCGCAGTTGCGTGATTCAAAAGTGAAAGCCGATACGGCGATGGCTGCCCTGAAACAACCGGATGACCTGAAAGCGGTTTATGGTCAGGTCTACAACACTGTGGTGACCCAGCCAGCTAACGTGCTGACTCCGCTGGTGCCGGCGCTGCAAAGCTTCACGCAGGATATCGTCTCCGTGGGTGATTTCCTGCAACAACAGGGCCCTCAGGTGGCATTCGCTAACGGCGGCGTGCAGTTCCCGACGCAGCAACAGGCGACGCAGTACAACACCATGATGTCGAATCTGGTCGGCAAACAGCAGACATTGCTTCAGGCGCAGAAAGTCGCCCAGGGCGATTTCAGCAACTAAGCCAGTTTACGATGTGATGAACAGAAGCCACGCCTCAATGCGTGGCTTTTTTATGAGCGAAAACCAAACGCAATAACGTCAATCAGACGGCGGTCACAAAAATGAATAATAATATAAAAACATTTTTTGTGGTCTTGTTCACAAACAGGCTATTGCATTTATTCTAATTAATTGAAATAACCCCCATCGGTGTGATGCATGTCGGGTTTTATTATTGCGAACGCCATTTTTATAATGCTGATCACAAATCCCCGCCGGTTTGATTAAATCCCTTTCAGAGAATATGCTCGGGAATATAAATTCTCATCGATAAAAATAAGGATAAATAATGTCATCATTAATGGATTTTTTCGACAGTGAAAGTATTGCCATATATCCATCAGCGGAAGACTGGTCGCAGGCAATAGATTTATCGATGAGAAACCTGCTGCAAAGAAAATACATTACTGCGGATTATATTCAGTCAATAAAAGATACCACAACGGAAATCGGGCCTTATTATTTGCTCGCGCCCGGCATTGCCATGCCACATGCCAGACCGGAATGCGGTGCGTTAAAGACGGCGCTCAGTTTTACGCTGTTGCGAGAAGGCGTCAGCTTTGAAGCTGAAAGCCCGCCCGTTAGGCTGCTTATCGGATTAGCGGCAAAAGATTCTGATTCACATATTGAGGCGATTCAGGCGTTAAGTGAAATGCTTTGCGAAGATGAGGTTATTGATGAATTACTCAATGCAAATAACCCAGAGGAATTAATTAACATCATTCAGCGTTATTAGTTTTATCCTAACACTCAACAGGATTTTAATATGGCTAATAAATCAATGCGCGCCAGAGTGCAGGCTTTTGGCGGGTTTCTCACAGCGATGGTCATTCCCAATATAGGCGCGTTTATTGCCTGGGGTTTTATTACAGCATTGTTTATTCCCACCGGATGGACACCTAATTCGCATTTCGGGCAACTCGTTAGCCCTATGATCACCTATTTATTGCCTCTGATGATCGGGTCTACGGGTGGGCATCTTATTGGCGGAAAACGCGGTGCCGTGATGGGCGGTATCGGCACAATGGGCGTGATTGTCGGGGCGGATATTCCGATGTTTATCGGTGCGATGGTCATGGGGCCGCTGGGCGGTTATCTCATTAAAGTGGTCGATAAGGCGTTGGAGAAACGTATTCCGGCGGGCTTTGAGATGGTGATCAATAATTTCTCACTCGGCATTCTCGGCATGCTGCTTTGTTTGCTGGCGTATGAAGTGATCGGCCCGGCGGTAATGGAAGCCAATAATTTTGTGAAACAGGGCATTGAGGCGCTGGTGGCGACCGGTTACCTGCCGCTGCTGTCGGTGATTAATGAACCCGCCAAGGTGTTATTTCTGAATAACGCCATCGATCAGGGCGTTTACTATCCGCTGGGTATGCAGGACACCGCCGTCGCCGGAAAATCTATTTATTTCATGGTGGCCTCAAATCCCGGCCCCGGTCTGGGGATCCTGCTGGCATTTTCGCTGTTCGGCAAAGGGCTGAGTAAAAAATCTGCGCCCGGCGCGATGATCATTCATTTTCTCGGTGGTATTCACGAGCTGTATTTCCCGTATGTGCTGATGAAACCGCTGATGATTATCGCCATGATCGCGGGCGGTATGACCGGCATTTATGTTTTCGAACTCTTTGGCGCAGGGCTGGTGGCGGGGCCAAGTCCGGGTTCTATCTTTGCGTATCTGGCACTGACGCCACGCGGGGGCTTTATGGGAACCTGTGCGGGCGTGCTGGCCGGAACCGTGGTCTCTTTCGTCGTCGCCTCTGCCATTCTGAAACTGGACAAATCCCCTGCGGAGGACAGTTTTGCGGATTCTCAGGCCGCCAGCAAAAAGCGCAAAGCCGAAGGCAAAAGCGGGATGCAGCCTGTGGCGGCCAGTATCCGGTTAATCGCTTTTGTGTGTGATGCGGGAATGGGGTCGAGCGCGATGGGGGCGACGACTTTTCGCAAAAAGCTGCAAAAAGCCGGTTATGAAATCGAAGTGAAGCATTACTCCATCGAAAACATTCCGGCCGATGCCGACATCATTGTGACCCACGCCAGTCTTGAAGGCCGCGCTCAGCGTGTGACCGACCAGCCACTGATTCTGATTAAAAACTATCTCGGCGATCCGGCGCTCGATGCGTTGTTTGCCGATATCACTTCCCCGGTTCAGCAAGGAGCAACAGCATGAAAACCAAAGTCGCCGCCATTTACGGTAAAAAAGATGTGAGACTCCGTGAATTTGAACTGCCGGAAATCACCGATGACGAACTGCTGGTGAGCGTGGTGTCGGACAGCGTTTGCCTCTCGACTTACAAAGCCGCTTTGCTGGGCGGTGAACATAAACGCGTACCGGAAGATATCGCCGACCATCCGGCGGTAACGGGGCACGAATGCGCGGGCGTGATTGTGCTGGTGGGCAAAAATCTCACGAACCGGTTTGAAGCGGGAAAACGCTTCGTGCTGCAACCGGCGATGGGGCTGCCCAGCGGGTATTCGGCCGGTTACAGTTACGAAACCTTTGGCGGCAACGCGACGTACATGATCATCCCGAAACTGGCGATCGACCTGGGCTGTGTTCTGCCGTACGAAGGGCATTATTTCGCCGCCGCCTCGCTGGCTGAACCGATGTGCTGCATTATCGGCGCCTATCACGCCAGCTATCACACCACGCAATATGTGTATGAACATCAGATGGGCATCAAAGCGGGTGGGAATCTGGCGCTGCTGGCATGCGCGGGGCCGATGGGCATTGGTGCTATTGATTATGCGATCAACGGCGATGTGCGTCCGGCGCGGGTGGTGGTGGTGGATATCGACGAACAACGGCTGGCGCGCGCAGAGCAACTTCTGCCGGTGGCGATGGCGGCAGAAAAAGGCATCGAGCTGGTGTATATCAACAGTCAAACGTTGTCTGATCCGGCTGCCACGTTGCGCGAAATGATGGGCGGCGCAGGTTATGATGATGTCTTTGTTTTCGCGGCCGTGGCTGAAGTTATCGAACTGGGCGACGCGCTGCTGGGCGAGGACGGTTGCCTGAATTTCTTTGCCGGACCGACCGACAAAAACTTCAACGTTCCCTTCAATTTCTACAACGTTCACTACGGTTCTACGCACATTGTCGGCACATCCGGCGGTTCGACCGGCGATATGGAAGAGGCGCTGGCACTGACGGCGGCCGGACGTATTCAGCCTTCTTATATGATTACGCACATCGGCGGCCTGGACGCTGTACCGGAAACGGTGCTCAATCTGCCGCATATTCCCGGCGGTAAAAAGCTTATTTATAACGGCATTTCTCTGCCGCTGACCGCCATTGAAGATTTTGCAGAATTGGGCAAAACCGATCCGCTGTTTGCCCTGCTGGCGGAACGGGTAGCACCGACGCATGGCGTCTGGAATGAGCAGGCCGAGCAGGCGCTGCTGAACCATTTTGGTGTTTCCACCGGGCTGTAATATTATCGGTTCTCCTCATTACTGACGGTGTTTAAGGGAAGGATGACTGTATTAACTGAAGATCAGGTGCTGGAGAGGTTATCCGGCCAGACGAATCTCAATGATTTTCTGCATGCCGCGAGTGCCATTTTACTCAGCGGTATAAAACAGTTCCTTCCCCACCTTTTTATCAATAATGACGAGGACATCCGCGAATTTGCCGTAAAGCCCTTACTCGCTAAATCAGGCCCGCTGGACAGTATTGATGTTTCCCTGAGGCTGATTTATGCCCTGGGGAAAATCAAAAAACCGGTCTATGCCGATATTTTGCTGTTTTCTCAGCTGGACGAGCACCTGAAAGCAGGGACAGAGATTGTGGAATTTCATGAAGAAACGGCTTATGAATTTCTCCAGAATTTGAGCTGCGTGACGGATAACACACTGATGTTTCAGTCTGTCGAGAAAATGAAGTTTGCCAGTTTTGAAACCTTCAGTAAGGCGCGTTACGGCAATCTGATGAGGACGGCACTGTCTCTGGCAGTGACGGATTTACTCAAGGAACTGACTTATGAACGTGATGCTGACCATTAACGGACTGTCCACGCAGGCTTTTTTCCCCGACGAAGATATCGAACAACTACACCTTCCCCTTCTTCAACGTTTTTCTTCACAGCAGCGCCTGCTTAACCGCCCGCTGGTGGTGTTTCTGGTTGCGCCGCCCGGCACCGGCAAATCGACGCTTTCCGCATTCTGGCAAAAGCTTTCTCATGAAACGCCGGATTTAGTCCCTTTGCAGACCCTGCCGATGGACGGTTTCCATCATCGCAATGACTGGCTGGACGCACACAACTTGCGTCAGCGTAAAGGCGCACCACAGACGTTTGATGTGACCAAATTGCGGGACGCACTGATCGCTTTACGCGAGCCGGGAAGCCGCTGGCCGGAGTACAGCCGCACGCTGCATGAGCCGGTCGAAGGCGCGATCCATGTTACCGCGCCTGTTTTGGTCGTCGAGGGAAACTGGCTGCTGCTTGACGATGACGGCTGGCGGCAACTGACAGAAAATTGCGATCTGAGCGTCTTTATTCGTGCCAGTCCGGAAGTCCTGCGCGGTCGTCTTATTGAACGTAAAATCCGCGGTGGACTGACGCCTGCCCGGGCCGGTGATTTTTACGCTGCCACGGACGGACCCAATGTGGCGCGGGTTCTGAGGGATAGCCGTCAGGCAGATATCACGCTGCAAATGTCGGGCGATGGCGCGTTTCATTTTGAGTGATAGTGACGGCGGGATTTATAAAAAATGACAATTTTTAGCCTGCAAAGCCGGGGAAATTCCTCTACTTTTGAAGGCAACTGTCCGGTTTTCCCCGTATTTCACTTTAAGGATTTTTGATGAAACGTCAGACGATGACTCTGTTGGCTTCTCTGGTGCTGGCTCCGACGCTGGCTTTTGCTGCTGACAGCGCAACGGCAGATTTCACCCCGGCGCAACAGGAAGCCATTGGTAAAATTGCAGCAGATTACATGCTTCAGCATCCTGAAATTCTGGTGCAGGTCAGCCAGAAGTTGCAGGCACAGCAGGCGGATCAGCAGCAACAGGAAACCCTGAGTGCCGTTCTGGCAAATTCAAAAGCCCTGACTGAAGACCCTGCCACGCCGAGTTATGGCCCGAAAGATGCCAAAGTGGCCTTCGTAGAATTCTTCGATTACCAGTGCCTGTATTGCAGCCACATGGCACCGGTAGTCGAGCAAACGGTGAAAGCCAATCCGAACGTGCGTTTCGTCTTCAAAGAATGGCCAATCTTCGGTGACCGCTGGAAAGCGTCCATTACTGCGGCGGAAACCGGTATGGCTATCTGGAAAGAGAAGGGCGCGCAGGCGTACTTCGACTACCACAACAGCATTTATCGCACCGGCCATGACGAAGGTAAACTGACCGATGCCGATATCGCCGGTGCGGTGAAAGCGGCCAAAGCCACCCAGCCTACTGATGCGCAGCGTAAAGCCACGCATGAGGCGATAGCCTCCAATGACGAACTGGCCCGTACGCTGGGCTTCAGCGGTACACCCGGCTTTGTCGTGATGCCAACCAGCGGCGCAACGGCGGCGAACACCACCGTGCTTCCGGGTGCGGTTTCAGCCGAAGAATTGCAGGCTGCCATTGTTAAGGCGCAAGGCGGGAAGTAATTTTTTCGCTGCGAAAAACTCATTAAATAGCGGCGGGCTGGCAGACAGCTCGCTTTTTTTTCAGCACCCCATCCTGTAATTTTATTTCAAACTTTCCCCCGTAAACTCAATTCCGCATCCACCTGACACGTCTGAACGGTTTTTAAGCGAAATAAGCAAGGTTATCGAAAAATACTTTGTGATGAATATCACGTTTTTATGATAAAGACTCGTTAATAAAAAGTGACTTTCATCACGTTTTTATACGTATCAAGCTCAAATTATCGTCTGTGTAGCCGGATTACAGGGGTGTTTTGTGATCGCGATCACCAAAATGCAGGGGGTAGTGGTCGTATACGTGTGATCTCTGTCACGGGCTGTGGGGTGGCTACGCGAGGCCTATAATCACGTGGTAGAGTCCGCCTCGCAGACAGCAATTCGACGGACGGATTTTTAAAGCAGTGGCAGAAAAACCGAAATAACCGTCACCGATAATTAACTGATATCACGCGCTCTATTGTCAGCGCGTATCAATAGGGGTGCGTTTTATGTTTTCACCAGACGTTAAGATCAAGGTTCAAAACTTTGGTCGCTTCCTGAGTAACATGGTAATGCCCAACATCGGCGCGTTTATCGCGTGGGGTATCATTACTGCTCTGTTCATTCCTACCGGCTGGATCCCTAATGAAACATTAGCGAAGCTGGTGGGCCCGATGATCACTTATCTCCTCCCGTTGCTCATCGGTTTCACCGGTGGTCGTCTGGTCGGTGGTGATCGCGGTGGTGTGGTCGGCGCAATCACCGTTATGGGTGTTATCGTCGGTGCGGATATGCCAATGTTCCTCGGCGCAATGATTGCAGGTCCGCTGGGTGGCTGGGCAATCAAGCGTTTCGACCGCTGGGTTGACGGTAAAATCAAAAGCGGCTTCGAGATGTTGGTTAACAACTTCTCCGCCGGGATTATCGGTATGCTGCTGGCGATCCTCGCCTTCCTGGCTATCGGTCCGCTGGTAGAAGCGCTGTCTAAAGTGCTGGCCGCAGGCGTGCATATCATGGTTATTCATAACCTGCTGCCGCTGGCTTCTATCTTTGTTGAACCGGCGAAAATCCTGTTCCTCAACAACGCCATCAACCACGGTATCTTCTCTCCTCTGGGTATCCAGCAGGCGACTGAAACCGGTAAATCAATCTTCTTCCTGATCGAAGCGAACCCGGGTCCGGGTATGGGCGTCCTGATGGCGTACATGTTCTTCGGTCGTGGCAGCGCTAAGCAATCTGCCGGCGGCGCGGCAATCATCCACTTCCTGGGGGGTATCCACGAAATTTACTTCCCGTACGTTCTGATGAACCCGCGTCTGTTACTGGCGGTTATTCTGGGCGGTATGACTGGCGTGTTCACCCTGACTATGCTGAACGGCGGTCTGGTGTCTCCGGCTTCTCCGGGTTCAATCCTGGCCGTGCTGGCGATGACGCCAAAAGGTGCGTACTTCGCTAACATCGCTGCTATCGTGGCTGCGTTTGCGGTGTCCTTCGTGATTTCTTCCTTCTTGCTCAAAACCACCAAGGCGAAAGAAGGTGATGATCTGGAAGACGCAACCCGTCGCGTTCAGGACATGAAAGCCGAATCTAAAGGCGGTAAAGCAGGCGCGACTGGCGTTGCTGGCGACCTGTCTACCGTACGCAAAATCATCGTTGCCTGTGATGCCGGTATGGGTTCCAGCGCAATGGGTGCCGGTGTTCTGCGCAAAAAAGTGCAGGATGCAGGGCTGACCAACATCAGCGTAACCAACAGCGCGATCAACAATCTGCCTGACGATGTGGACCTGGTGATTACGCACCGTGACCTGACTGAACGTGCGATGCGCCAGGTGCCACATGCACAGCACATCTCGCTGACTAACTTCCTCGACAGCGGCCTGTACACTGACCTGACTTCCCGTCTGGTGGAAGTGAACAAAAGCAGCCAGTACAAAGAGAAAGTGACCACCACGTTGGGCGACAGCATCGTGTCCGACAGTGAAAACGAAAACCTGTTCCGCATCAGCGAAAGCAACATCTTCCTGGGCCTGCACGCAGCAACGAAAGAAGACGCCATTCGTTTTGCAGGTGAACAACTGGTTAAAGGCGGTTACGTTCAGGCAGAATATGTCGATGCGATGCTGGCACGTGAAAAACTGACGTCCACGTATCTGGGCGAGTCAATCGCGGTGCCACACGGTACAATCGAAGCGAAAGATCGCGTACTGAAAACCGGTATCGTGTTCTGTCAGTATCCGGCGGGCATCCGCTGGGGTGAAGACGAAGATGATTCAGCGCGTCTGGTGGTGGGTATCGCCGCACGCAACAACGAACACATCAACGTGATCACCAAGCTGACGACTGCGCTTGACGAAGACGGTGTTATCGAACGTCTGGCGAACACCACCAGCGTTGAAGAAGTTCTGACGATTCTTCGCGGTTAATCAGTAGAGCGTTACTAAGCGGGTCTTGATATTGAGACCCGCTTGTTGATTCGGAGCCGGGCGGCTCCCAGCTTTACCTAAAGCTTTTTACCAGAAAGTATGGCCCCCGATTTGAAGGAAATATTATGAAAGCATTACATTTTGGCGCAGGTAACATTGGTCGCGGTTTTATCGGTAAATTACTTGCTGATGCCGGGGCTGAACTGACATTTGCCGATGTCAGCCCTGCTTTACTGGATGCACTGAACAGCCGCAAAGGCTACAACGTGCACGTTGTCGGTGAACAGGCCACCGTTGAGCCTGTCAGCAATGTGAATGCCGTGAACAGCGCCGGTCAGGATGCCATCAACCTGATTGCCGAAGTCGATTTAGTGACCACCGCCGTTGGCCCGACCGTGCTCGAAAAAATCGCACCGAACGTGGCGAAAGGTCTGGTGCTGCGTCATCAGCAGGGCAACGAAAAGCCACTGAATATTATCGCCTGTGAAAACATGGTGCGGGGCACCAGCCAGTTCAAACAGCATGTATTCAACGCGCTGCCGGAAGATGAAAAAGCCTGGGTTGAAGCGCATATCGGCTTTGTCGATTCCGCTGTAGACCGCATCGTTCCGCCAGCGGCTGCGGGTACTACCGATCCACTGGAAGTCACCGTTGAAACTTTCAGCGAGTGGATTGTGGACAAAACCCAGTTCAAAGGGGAGTTGCCGCTAATCGCCGGTATGGAGCTGACGGATAATCTGATGGCCTTCGTCGAGCGTAAACTGTTCACCCTGAACACCGGTCATGCGATCACTGCGTATCTCGGTCAGCAGGCAGGCCACGCGACGATTCGTGATGCGATCCTCGATGAGAAAGTGCGTCTGGTGGTTCGTGGTGCGATGGAAGAAAGTGGTGAAGTCCTGATCCGCCGTTATGGCTTTGATCCGGAAAAACATTCTGCGTACATCGAAAAAATTCTGTCTCGTTTTGAAAATCCGTACCTGCATGACGATGTTGAACGCGTTGGCCGTCAGCCACTGCGTAAACTGAGCGCAGGCGACCGGCTGATTAAACCGTTGCTGGGCACGCAGGAATACCGCCTGCCGAACGACAATCTGGTCAGAGGGATTGCGGCCGCGATGCATTATCGCAGCGAGCAAGACCCGCAAGCTAAAGAACTGGTAGAGTTGCTGGAGAAAGTAGGGCCAAAAGCCGCCCTCGCCCAGATTTCAGGTCTGCCGGAAGATGGCGAAGTTGTGGCGAAAGCCGTCGCTCTCTACGAATCGATGCACTAATACTGCGTTTATTTTGATTTCGCCAACACCAGGCAAAGAAAGCCCTGTCGGGCAGGATGTTTCTGCCCGACATGCGCGCATCATGGATGACGCCAGGGGCGCTGTCAGCATCGGCACTTTACTGCAAGTAAGCCCTATGGAAAAAGCTCAGGCGTTTGAAAACCGGGTTCTTGAAAAGCTCAATGCGGGTAAAACCGTGCGCAGCTTTTTGATGACCGCCGTGGAATTGCTGGCCGAAGCGCTGGATATTCTGGTGGTGCAGGTTTTCCGCAAAGACGATTACGCAGTGAAATATGCCGTCGAACCGTTACTGACCGGTACCGGCCCGCTCGGTGATTTATCTGTGCGTCTCAAACTGATTTACGCGCTGGGAGTGATCAGCCGTCATGAATATGAAGACGCCGAATTACTGATGGCGCTGCGGGAAGAACTGAATTACGACGGCGAAGAGTATCGTTTTACCGACGATGAAATTCTTGGCCCGTTTGGTGAATTACATTGCGTGACGGAGCTTCCGCCCGCACCAACCTTCCTCAAACCCGGTGAAGCCGACGAATCGCTGATCGCCATGCAACGTCAGCGCTACCAGCAAATCGTCCGCTCCACGATGGTTCTTTCCGTGACCGGGCTGATCGCCCATATCAGCAATCAGCAGCCCTCAAGACTTTCTCCGGTGCAAAAATAACGTTACGCCAGTACGTGGCGCACTTCGCCGACCAGCAGCCACAGCGCGGTTAACGCCATCATGCCGCCCATAATCGTATTGAACAGTTTCAGCTTCCATTCCACGCGTAAAGCCTGACGTAATCTGTCACCCATCACCACCCAGACCAGTATGCACGGCAGGTTGATCAGCGCGAATCCGACGCAAATCAGCAGCGTGTGATGCAGCATATTGCCGTCCGGTGGCGTAAACAGGATCGCGACGTTAGTCGCCATCAGCCAGGCTTTCGGGTTAACGGCCTGAAACAGTGCACCGCTGAACAGATTCATCGGCTGCTGTTTTTCGCCTTCTTTTGGCGTGCCGGAACGGTAGATTTTCCACGACAGCCAGAAAAGATAGGTACAGCCGATCACCGCCATCGGCAGGCGCACCACATTCATCCAGCTGAGTAAAATCGCCAGCATCGAGGTCATCAGCGCGCACTGCACCACGCAGCCGAGCGTGATCCCCAGCATCATCGGCACGCTGCGTCGCAGCCCGAAATTGACGCCGGAAGCAGCGAGCAACAGATTGTTCGGACCGGGCGTAATCGACATCACGGTGACATAACTGACAAAAGCGGTATCTATCATTTTCGTTTTCCTGCATTCCCTGTTTTCCAGAGAACCAGAATAATCAGAGTCAGTCGAAGGTAACAGAACCAAAAATACGCTATTGTCATGGTTACAGATTGCGTAATAAAAAACTGTACCCATCACTTTTCACGGAACTGACACCATGACTGACACTGCGGATCTCACTGACACCCGATATAACCAGCTGGCGGAACAACTGGCGGATGCCATCCGGCGGGGCACGCTCGCGCCCGGCAGCCGTTTGCCTTCGGTACGGCGCAGCGCACAAACCTGGTCAGTCAGTATTAATACCGTGGTGGCAGCGTACCGGCGGCTGGAAGATCGCGGTTTTATTGAGGCTCGCCCGCAGTCCGGTTTTTATGTGCGTGCCGCATTGCCCGCGCTGGAACATCAGCCGCCGCAGGAACAACCTCAGACGCCAGCCGCCGAACCGGCAGACGAAGTACTGGATCTGATCGACACCGTTTTTGCCTCGCAAACCGACCCGGCGTATACCAATCTTTCGCTGGCGTGTCCGCAGTCCAATGACTTTTATCCGAGCGGAAAACTCGGGCGCATTATGTCGTCCCTGTTGCGCCGTCAGCCGGACTTGATCGGGAAATATGCTTTGCCGCCGGGGCATCCGGCGCTGCGACAGCAAATCGCCCGCCGCGCGCTGGCGCTGGGCATGATTTTAGAACCGACCGACATTACGATTACGCACGGTTGTATGGAAGCGTTACAGCTGGCGCTGCGCGTGACCACCAAACCGGGCGACAGCGTCGGGCTGGAAACGCCGACCTATTTTTATCTGCTGCCAATGCTGGCGAGCCTCGGGCTGAAAGCGGTGGAAATCCCGACCGATCCGCAAACCGGTTTATCGCTGGATGTGCTGGAAATGCTGCTCAGCGAGAAGCGCCTGAATGCGGTGATCGCCATGCCAACGGCGCAAAATCCGCTGGGCTTCACCATGCCGCTGGCAGCCAAAAAACGGCTGGCGCGGTTGATGAACGTTCATCAGGTCCCGCTGATTGAAGATGGCCTTTATGCGGAAATCCAGTTCGGTACGACGTTGTCTCCGGCGGTGAAATCGTTTGATACCGATGGCTGGATCCTGTTCTGCACCAGTTTCACTAAAACGCTGGCACCCGATTTTCGTATCGGCTGGGTAGAAGGCGGGCGCTTTGCGGACAAGCTACATAAACTCAAAGCGGTCTCGTCGATGGCAGAATCCGCATTGCTTTCACAAACGCTGACGGTGTTTCTGGAATCGGGTGGCTATGACCATCATCTGCGGGCTTTGCGTAAGCGTTACGCGTCGCAGGTCGAGCAGGCACGTGCGCTGATCGCCCGCCATTTCCCGCAGGGAACGCGCGCCACGCAACCTGCGGGAGGCTTTGTGATTTGGGTCGATTTTCCGCCGGGCGTGGATTGTGTCACGCTGTTTAAGCAGTTGCTGAAAGATAAAATTTGTATGACGCCGGGACAGTTATATTCGCCGAGTGGCCGCTACAGTAACGGCCTGCGTTTATCGTGCTGCTATGTTTTTGATACCCGCTATATATCGGCGATGATCCGCATCGGCGAGCGGGCGTGCGAGATGTGTGGCTTGCCGCCCGGGCTGGCAGAAACGCAGGAGCAAGCTGAAGAATCGCGCACTTCCTGATACACTGATGTTTATTATTCCCAATTTACAGTTATGCCCGCTGCGGCATGAACGGATCTGAAACCATGAAAGAAGTCGAAAAAGCCGAGATCAAGCGTCTCAGCGACATGCTGGATGCACTGAATCACAAAGATGCGACCGTTATTCAGGCAGGTAACGCTGAACTGATCGACAAGCACGAAGAAGAGAAAGAAAAGCTGGCTGCCGAGATCGCGCGTCTCAAAGAAGTGCGTGTGAAAAAGCTCAGCACCGAAGCGCAAAAACTGGAAAAGCTGTTCAGCCGTGAAATCACCAAGAAAGAACAGGCTGATATGGGCACGCTGAAGAAAACCGTGCGCGGTATCGTGGTGGTTCACCCGATGACCGCACTGGGCCGCGAAATGGGCCTGAAAGTCGTCACCGGTTTCGCTAAGAAAGAATTCTGATGAAATACTCCCGGGGGTGAAGTTTTGCCCTGCTCCTCCCCCTGCGAAGGGGGAGGGCGTTAACATTACTTCCCAAACAATCTCCGCCCAAAATCTTCGATCTTGCGATTCACCAACCGCATTTGCATGGTTTTAGTCCAGCTCGCCGAAATCCCCGCCGCAGACATCAGACGCCGGTACTGTTCCTCATCGAACGGCATGTTAAAGGCTATCGAAATCGCTTCAGCCACGGAGACTTCGCTGTTACGCGTCAGCAACTCCAGCGGGCGATCGCCGCTGACATTTCCGGTGCCGACAACGCGATAAAGCCAGCCGCAGCGGCCGCTTTGTTGCAACAACGGCGACAGGTTTTTGCATCCCAGAAAATGATTGAGCTTATAACAGGGCGCGCGCGGCTGTGTGACCTGAATCAGCGCTTCGCCCCAGCGGAAAATATCGCCGATAAACACGTTATCTTCCGTCATGCCGAGCGTTGAGAGATTTTCGCCGAAGGCGGGAGGATGGAAACGTTCTTCCTCTTCAGGAAACTGCTGACGCAGCCAGGCGTAGTGTTCGCGAGGGAAATGGCACAGTGCGCGGTCTGCGCCGCCGTGATAACTCTTTTCTGCCTGCTGATCGCCTTCGAGCCCGGCAGACGTCAGAACGACCGCACCGTCGATCTGTCGTTTGGCAATCGCGCTGGGCGAATAATCCGGGTAGCTTTCGATATTGCCGATATAAACGTCGGGATAATGCATATGGTCTCCGCGAGGAATCAGTCGTTAACCTCAGCATAACCTGCATTACTGGTTCGGAGTATCAGGAATCGCCCTGCGCTAAAATTACGCAGGGCGATAGGGGAAAATCAGAAGGTTTCCCAGTTATCCTGACTGGTTTTGCCCTGTACAGCCGGCAGAACCGGGCGGCGCAGCGCGCCGGAGTCTGGCGCTTTCAGCATATTGCCGTTATCGGCCAGACGGAATACCGACACCGCCTGCGTCAGCGTTGCGGCCTGATCTTCCAGAGAATCAGCGGCGGCAGAAGACTGTTCAACCAGCGCGGCGTTCTGCTGGGTGGTGCTGTCCATCTCCACTATCGCCTGCGAAATCTGGCTGATCCCGCGGCTTTGTTCGTCAGAAGCCGACGCAATTTCGCCCATAATATCGCGGACGTGCGAGACGGATTTCACAATGTCCTGCATTGTGCGCCCGGTATTTTCCACCAGCTTCGCGCCGGTATTCACCCGTTCAACGGATTCGGCAATCAGTCCTTCAATCTCTTTTGCTGCCTGCGCACTGCGCTGTGCCAGCGTGCGGACTTCAGACGCCACCACCGAGAATCCCCGCCCCTGTTCACCAGCGCGCGCGGCTTCTACGGCGGCGTTCAGCGCCAGAATATTGGTCTGGAACGCAATGCCGTTGATGACAGAGGTGATTTCAGCGATGCGTTTTGAACTGCCGGAAATCTGCTGCATGGTATCGACCACTTCGCCGACCTGTTTGCCGCCCAAGGTGGCGGTGCCCGATGCTTCGCTCGCCAGTTTGCTGGCGTGATGGGCGTTATCGGCGTTCTGTTTCACCGTGGCGCTCAGTTCTTCCATGCTGGCGGCCGTTTCCTCAACCGCGGCGGCCTGCTGTTCGGTGCGTGAAGACAAATCGGTATTTCCGGCGGCGATTTCCGCTGCTGCGTGGGAAACCTGCGAGACGCCTGAGCGGATTTCATAAATCATCGTGCTGAGATTCTGGCTCATCCCGGCAACGGCATTCATCAGCATGCCCAGTTCGTCACGGCGCGTGGTGGTTCGGGCAGCGGTCAGATCACCCTGTGCAATGGCTTCGGCGGTTTTCAGCGTATCGCGGATCGGTTGCGCAATCTGACGGGTAATTCGCCACGCAATCAGGATACCGGCGAGCATTACAATCAGCGTAATCACCATCATGATCATCTGCGCATTGCTGATATCGTTGTGGGTATTATCGAGTTCGTTTTTGAAGATTTTCGCCACCAGCGCGTTCATCTCCGCGGCTTTCACAGACAGAAGTTGCGAGTTTTTCTGTTCATCTTCATAGGCTGGCATATACGCCACAACGTGGCTTTTGTACGTCGCCAGCGCGGTCATCAGCGGAGCCAGTGTCGCCTGCTGATTGGGGAGCAGCAGTGCGTTGAGTTTTTTGGCGTTGGCCTGCGTATCGTCGATGGCCTGCAACAATGTGGCCTCAGACTCCTTGTTGATGCTGAGCAACAGGCCGCGCACGTAATAACGTACGCTAATCAGTTTCTGAATCACTTCCGCAAGGGAAAGACGAATCGACGGATCGGCATCTTCGACGCGCAGCTGCTCTTGCAGGCGCTTCACAACGGCTTCTGTTTCGGAAAGGTTCCAGCTGGCACGCACGGCATCTTTTCTGTCGACAGCCTGTTTGAAGGCGTCCTGCGCTACCTGATATTCACGGATTTTTACCGGTACCTGATTGAGATCGGCCTGGCTGGTCGCATCCCATTCCAGTTTGCCTTTCGACTGCGCAATCAGCTGCGACAGTGCATTAATTTTGTCCTGATTTTGCTTGAGATAGGCAGGGTCGTAGTTGAGCTGATACAACGTGCGGCTGAGGCGGGCATCATTAAGTAACGCATTCATCTGATTACTAAAATCAACTTTCTCAGCGCGCTGGCTGATGTCATTAAACTTAATCATTCCGGCTGCGGTGATCACCGCGGCGATCAAAAGAACCAACCCGAAGCCGAGCCCCAGTTTGGTGCCGACTTTGAGATTATTCATCCACTGCGAAAGACCCGTGCCGTTGCCCATTGCTGTTCTCCGTCAAGCATTCCATGCAATAAAATTTGCGATTTTGTGACGCCTTTGTGAACAATCTATCGTCAGGACTTAAGAGAAACTTTATAGGTGTCGGGGGGTATTTTTGAATAATGAGAGGGCGGTCTAAAAATGGCGGAAGAGGTGAGGATAATTCGCTGTAACACAGTGATCAGGCTTAGGTTTTTTCTGCATAAAGTCAGTGCATAAAAGTCGGGGTATTAAAACGAAGGCATAAAAAAGGCAGGTCACCGACCTGCCTCTTGCGAAAACATCGTGCCCGTTCAGGGCGGTAAAGCGAAATTATTTCGCTTCAGCCAGACGTTTTGCTGCTTCGTCCCAGTTTACAACAGCCCAGAAGGCTTTGATGTAATCAGGGCGTTTGTTCTGATATTTCAGGTAGTAAGCGTGTTCCCAAACGTCCAGACCCAGCAGCGGGTAACCGGAAACGCCTGAAACAGCTTCGCCCATCAGCGGGCTGTCCTGGTTAGCAGTAGAAACAACAGCCAGTTTGCCGTCTTTCAGAACCAGCCATGCCCAACCGGAACCGAAGCGGGTTGCTGCTGCTTTCTCAAAAGCTTCTTTGAAAGCATCAACGCTGCCGAAATCGCGTTCGATCGCAGATTTCAGTTCGCCCTGTAAGGTAGTGCCAGTTTTCAGGCCTTTCCAGAACAGGCTGTGGTTAGCGTGGCCACCTGCGTTGTTACGCAGTGCAACTTTCTTGTCCGCAGGCACTTTGTCCAGGTTAGCAATCAGCTCTTCAACAGACAGCGCAGCCAGTTCCGGCAGGCTTTCCAGCGCGGCGTTAGCGTTGTTAACGTAAGCCTGGTGGTGTTTAGAGTGATGGATTTCCATCGTTTCTTTGTCGAAATGCGGTTCGAGTGCGTCGTATGCGTAAGGCAGTGATGGCAGTGAATAACTCATGTTCATCGTCTCCATAGTGTAGGGCGGCACCGTCTTTGTGAGCACCGCGTAATCAGTCGGATCATTATAGTTAATTAAATGATATTGAAAATGATTATCTAAGCCCGACGCTTCGTGAGGTTACGCGTAAGCCCCTGTTATTGAGGGCTTAGAACCAGATAACCGCAAACAATCCTAAATTGTCTAAAGGCACGTGATGCTTAGAGGGTTACCGCAACCGCTGAGGATGCGTATACACCGTTGCCCGTCCTGGTTTGCTGAAACCGACCAGTGTCAGGTTGCATTTTTCGGCAACGTCTACCGCCAGCGTCGTGGCGGCGGAGACGGCAAACAGAATTTCGACGCCACACATCGCGGCTTTCTGCACCATTTCATAGCTTGCGCGGCTAGACACCAGCGCAGCGCCGGTGTACCAGTCGTTTTGTCTGGCGCGCAGGCCGAGCATTTTATCCAGTGCCACGTGACGTCCCACGTCTTCGCAGCCACCCGACAGTGTGCCATCCGGTGTGATCCACGCGGCGGCGTGTGTGCAGCCGGTCAGCTGACCGATGGTCTGAACGGATTTCAGCTGGTGCAGCGCGGCGTCCAGATTCGCCAGATCGAAGGTTTGCGTAAACGGCAGCGGCGCAAGCGGGCGAAACAGATCGCCCAGCTGTTCGATACCGCAGACACCGCAACCGGTACGGCCCACCATTGCGCGGCGGCGTTCTTTAAGCCCGGCAAAGCGGCGGCTCGATAACTCAATATTAACTTCGATTCCATTACAGTTTTGCGTGATGTCCATTCCGTAAATGTCGCTGGCTGATTCGATAATGCCTTCCGAAAGCGAAAATCCCAGCGCGAAGACTTCAAAGTCTTTTGGCGACGCCATCATCACCACGTGCGATATCCCGTTATAGACCAGCGCGACGGGCACTTCTTCAGCAATCCAGTCCTCTTCAGGCGCGTCCAGACGGGCGCGCTGCATCACCGTTTTTTGGCGCACTCCGATGATCTGAGTCACTTTTTTGTCATCTTTTTCGCCCAGTTCGTTTACTTGATGGACATCCATTGGCAATAACCTTATAAACAATCCGGCTACATAAGCCGTACAAAAAATATGGGTAATGAGTCTTAATTTTACCGCTTCCGCGTCTGACGGGGAAAGCGCCAATTTGAAATGCAATGTGTTAACAAATGATGGGAAGGAGTCTTTCATGCAGGTCAGCAGAAGACAATTATTCAAGATATGTGCGGGCGGTATGGCCGGCACCACGGCAGCATTGTTAGGGTTCGCCCCGACGCTGGCGCTGGCGGAAACCCGCCAGTATAAGCTGCTTCGTTCGCGTGAAACCCGCAATAACTGCACGTACTGTTCAGTCGGTTGCGGCATGCTGATTTACAGCCAGGGCGATGGCGCGAAAAACGTCACTGAAAATATCTTCCACGTAGAGGGTGACGCCGATCATCCGGTCAGTCGTGGCTCATTGTGCCCGAAAGGGGCAGGTGTGCTGGATTATATTCACAGCGAAGGCCGTCTGAGATACCCGGAATACCGTGCGCCGGGCTCAGATAAATGGCAGCGTATCACCTGGGACGAGGCGATTTCCCGTATTGCCCGCCTGATGAAAGATGACCGCGACGCCAACTTTATCGAGAAAAACGAAAATAACGTCACCGTTAACCGCTGGCTGACCACCGGAATGCTCTGTTCGTCTGCGGCCAGTAACGAAACCGGCCTGCTGGATCAGAAATTCACCCGCGCAATGGGTATGGTCGCCATCGACTGTCAGGCCCGTCTTTGTCATGGTCCGACTGTGGCGGCATTAGCGCCTAGCTTTGGTCGCGGTGCGATGACCAACAATTGGGTGGATATCAAAAACGCCAACGTCATTTTGATTATGGGCGGTAATGCGGCGGAAGCCCATCCGGTCGGATTCAAATGGGTGATTGAAGCCAAAACTAAAAATAACGCCAAAGTCATTGTTGTCGATCCGCGCTTTAACCGCAGTGCCGCCGTCGCCGATATTTACGCGCCAATCCGCGCCGGTTCCGACACCGCCTTCCTGCTCGGCATGATCAACTACCTGATTACGCATAATAAAATCCAGACCGAATACGTCAGGGAATACACCAACGCCAGTCTGCTGGTGCGTGAAGATTATGAATTTAATGACGGATTGTTCAGCGGCTTTGATGCGACCACAAAATCCTACAACAAAGACAGCTGGCATTATCAGCTCGATGAAAACGGTATCGCAAAACAGGACAAAACGTTACAAGACCCGCGCTGTGTCTGGAATCTGCTGAAAGAGCACGTTTCCCGTTATACGCCGGAAATGGTCGAACGCCTGTGCGGAACGTCGAAAGAAGATTTCCTGCTGATAAGCTCGATTCTGGCGGAAACCTGCGCGCGCGATAAAACTTCCACCATCCTGTATGCACTGGGCTGGACGCACCACACCGGCGGCGCGCAAATCATCCGCTGTGCGGCGATGATTCAGTTGCTGCTCGGCAATATCGGCATGCCTGGCGGCGGCGTCAATGCGCTGCGCGGCCACTCGAATATTCAGGGTTATACCGATCTTGGTTTGCTGTCGCTCAATCTGCCGGGTTACATGCCGCTGCCGTCTGAGAAACAAACCAATATCACCGATTACCTGAAGCAAATTACGCCGGGAACGCTGGTCGAAAATCAGGTTAACTTCTGGAAAAACACGCCGAACTTCTTCGTCAGCATGATGAAAAGTTTCTGGGGCGAACACGCCACGGCGGACAACGACTGGGGTTATGACTGGTTGCCGAAATGGGACAAAAGCTACGACGTGCTGCAACAGGCCGAGCTGATGACCCAGGGCAAACTCAACGGGTATATCGTGCAGGGCTTCAACCCGCTGGCGGCTTTCCCGGACAAAAACAAATCCTCGCGTGCGCTTTCAAAACTGAAATACATGGTGGTGATCGACCCGCTGGTGACTGAGTCTTCGAACTTCTGGCAGAACCATGGCGCGATGAACGACGTGCAAACCGCCGACATTCAGACCGAAGTGTTCCGCCTGCCGTCTTCCTGTTTTGCGGAAGAAAATGGCTCAATCGTGAACTCCGGCCGCTGGCTGCAATGGCACTTTCAGGCGTCTGAGCCACCGGGTGAAGCGCTGCACGACGGAAAAATCATCGCGCGTCTGTTCATGAAACTGCGAGAACTGTACCAGAAAGAAGGCGGGGCGAATCCGCTGCCGGTAATGAACATGGCGTGGGATTATCAGGATCCACTTGACCCGCTGCCGGAAGAAATTGCCCGCGAAGCCAACGGCAAAGCGCTGGCGGATATCCGCGACGATCAGGGCAATATTCTGGCGAAAAAAGGGCAGCAGATTTCCACCTTTGCGCACCTGAAAAATGACGGTTCGACCGCCAGTTTCTGCTGGATTTACGCCGGCAGCTGGACCGAAGCCGGTAACCAGATGGCGCGCCGCGACAACGCCGATCCGTCCGGTCTGGGCTGTACGTCCGGCTGGGCATGGAGCTGGCCGCTGAACCGTCGCATTCTGTATAACCGCGCCTCCGTTGATCCGCAGGGCCAGCCGTGGGATCCAAAACGTGAAATCATCCGCTGGGATGGCGCGAAATGGACCGGTTTCGACGTTGCCGATTACAGCACCGCCGCGCCGGGCACCGGCGTCGGGCCGTTCATCATGCAACAGGAAGGCGTCGGGCGTTTGTTTGCGACCGACAAAATGGCCGATGGCCCGTTCCCGGAGCATTACGAACCGATCGAATCGCCGATTGGCACCAACCCGTTGCATCCGGACGTGATCTCCAATCCGGTCGCCCGTATTTTTGCCAGCGATTTACCGAATATGGGCACCGCGAAAGACTTCCCTTACGTCGCGACCACCTATTCGATCACCGAACTTTTCCGCCACTGGACCAAGCACGCCTTGCTGAACGCCATCGCGCAGCCTGAGCAGTTTATCGAGATCGGCGAAAGTCTGGCCGCCTCGAAAAATATCGCTCAGGGCGATGAGATTAAAGTCTCCTCGAAGCGCGGTTTTATCGTGGCGAAGGCCGTGGTGACCAAACGCATCCGCCCGCTGACCATCGACGGCAAACATGTCGATACCATCGGCATCCCGTGTCACTGGGGTTTTGAAGGTGCGACGCGTAAAGGTTATCTGGCCAATACGCTGACGCCGTCAGTCGGCGACGCTAACTCGCAAACGCCGGAGTTCAAGGCGTTCCTGGTTAACGTGGAAAAGGTTTAACGGAGGCGAATTATGGCAATGCAATCTCAGGACATACTTCGTAAGTCCGCAACCAACGGGTTCACGCCAGCGCCGCGTGCCCGCGATCATCAGCAGGAAGTGGCGAAACTCATCGACGTCACCACCTGCATCGGCTGCAAAGGCTGTCAGGTCGCCTGTTCCGAATGGAACGACCTGCGCGATGAAGTCGGCGTGAACACCGGCGTTTACGACAACCCGATGGATCTCAGCGCGAAATCCTGGACGGTCATGCGTTTCTCGGAAGTGGAAGAGAACGGCAAGCTGGAATGGCTGATCCGCAAAGACGGCTGCATGCACTGCGCCGATCCGGGCTGTCTGAAAGCCTGTCCGGCAGAGGGAGCGATTTTGCAGTACGCCAACGGCATCGTCGATTTTCAGTCGGAACACTGCATCGGCTGCGGTTACTGCATCGCCGGTTGCCCGTTCAACATCCCGCGCATTAACCCGCAGGATAACCGCGCTTACAAATGCACGCTGTGCGTTGACCGCGTCAGCGTCGGGCAGGAACCTGCCTGTGTGAAAACCTGCCCGACCGGCGCGATTCATTTCGGGACCAAAACGGAAATGCAGGATCTGGCGGCAGAACGAGTCAGCGAGCTGAAAGGGCGCGGCTTTGAACAGGCCGGTTTGTACGATCCGCAGGGCGTCGGCGGCACGCACGTTATGTATGTGCTGCATCATGCTGACAAACCCGACCTGTACCACGGCCTGCCAAAAGACCCGGCCATCAGCACGGCGGTTACGCTCTGGAAAGGCATCTGGAAACCGCTGGCGGCCGTTGGTTTTGCAGTGACCTTCGCGGCGGCGGCCTTCCACTTCCTTGGCGTGGGGCCAAACTACGTGAAAGAAGATCACGCAGATGAGAAAGAGGAAGAAAAACAGAATGATGAGGAGACACACCCATGAAAAAAGAGAAGTTAATCCAGCGCTATAGCCTGGTGGAACGCCTCAATCACTGGATCGTCGCTTTTTGTTTTGTGACGCTCGCACTCAGCGGCATCGGCTTCTTTTTTCCGTCGTTTAACTGGCTGATGAACGTTTACGGCACCCCGCAAATGGCGCGCATTCTGCATCCGTTCTTCGGCGTGGTGATGTTCGTCTCTTTCCTCGGCATGTTCTTCCGTTACTGGAAGCACAATCTGCCGGAAAAAGATGACATCGTGTGGGCGAAAAATATTCATAAAGTCCTGATGAATGAAGAAGTCGGAGACACCGGTCGCTATAACTTCGGTCAGAAATGCGTATTCTGGGCGGCCATCAGCTGTCTGGTTCTGCTGATGGCGAGCGGCGTCATTATCTGGCGCCCGTGGTTTGCCGGTTACTTCCCGATCCCGCTGATCCGCCTTGCACTGCTGGTGCATTCGCTGGCCGGTATCGGGTTGATTCTGGTGATTATCATGCATGTATACGCGGCGACTTGGGCGAGAGGCTCCATCACGGCCATGACGGAAGGCAAAGTTCCGGCGTCATGGGCGAAATATCATCATCCTCGCTGGTATCGTCAGGTGCGTGCTGAACAACTGAAAAAAGACAAGGATGAAAGGAAAGCCGGATGAGCATACAGATTGTTCCACAGGACGAACTGGCTGACGGCAAAACGGCGGGAAATATCCCGCCCGTATTGTTCGCCAATCTGAAAAACCTTTACCAGCGCCGCGCCGATCGTTTGCGCGCACTGGCTGAAGACAGCCCGCTGGACGGGTATCTGAATTTTGCCGCGACGATTTGCGACGCGCAGCAGCGCGTTCTGGCGGCATTCCCGCTGGAAATTGACCTCAGCGAAGAATTGCAAAAAGCCGCCGGTAAACCACCGCTCGATTGCAGCCTGTTTCCGCGAACGCCGCACTGGCTGGTTCTGCTGGATGCGCTGATTGCGGAACTCAAACCGGGTGCCGATGAAACAGTGCGCCAGGTACTGGAACGCCTCGAACATTCCCCGAGCCTTCAGCGGGAAATGATGGCGACGCAATTACTGAACCAGGATTTCGTACACGTTCCTGCTGACAAAGCGCCGTTTATCTGGGCGGCGCTGTCGCTGTACTGGGCGCAGATGGCTGCGCAGCTTCGTGGCGTTGGCCGCGCCGATTATGGTGAAAGCCGCCAGTTTTGTCCGGTGTGCGGCAGCATTCCGGTTTCGGCGGTGATTGCGATGGGGGCTAATAACGGCCTGCGCTATCTGCACTGCAATCTGTGCGAAAGCGAATGGCACGTCGTGCGCGCCAAATGCAGCAATTGCGACGAAATGGGCAATCTTCACTACTGGTCTTTAAGCGAAGATTCCGCCGGTGCTGAGCAGGCGACGATCAAAGCCGAAGTCTGCGATGATTGCGGCGCGTATCTCAAAGTGATTTATCAGGATAAAGATCCGCAGGCCGATGCCGTCGCCGACGATCTCGCCACGCTGTTGCTCGACGACCGCATGGAAGATAAAGGCTTTACTGGCAGCGGCGTGAACCCCTTCCTGTTCCCCGCAGGATGACTCTGAAAGCTGGCAGTCCGTCGCGTCTTTACTGGTAAAGCGTGCCGTGGCTGCTAGCTTTAACAGAGGTTCCGGTGAAAAACGTGGAGGCTCAGATGAAACTGATCGGCAGTTATACCAGCCCGTATGTGCGCAAAATTTCGGTGATGTTGCTGGAAAAAGGTATCCCGTTCGATTTCATCAACGACGTGCCGCACGACGCGGGCTGCAAAATCACCCAGTTTAATCCCCTTGGCAAAGTCCCCGCGCTGGTCACTGACGACGGCGAAGTGTTTTACGATTCCCCCATAATTGTGCAGTACATCGAGCTGATGAACGTCGCGCCGACCTTTTTGCCGTGGCAGCCGCTGGAAGCGTTGCGGGTAAAACAGATTGAAGCGCTGGCCGATGGCGTGACAGACGCCGCCGTCGCGCTGGTGCTGGAAAACCGCCGTGAAGCCGTTAAACGCAACGAAGCCTGGATTTTACGTCAGCGGGAGAAACTTCTGCGCGGGCTGGACGCGCTGGAAAAACACGCCGAAAACCGCACGCTGCTGAATTCTGACCATCTTAACGTCGCCGATATCGCCACCGCCTGTTCGCTCGGTTATATCAACTTTCGCCGCATTGCGCCGGGCTGGTGTGTTGAGCGTCCGGCGCTGATCAAACTGGTTGAACGCCTGTTCCTGCGCGAGAGTTTTGCGCGCACGACACCCCCTGCCAGCGGTAACGCCAGCGTTGCAGAAAAAAAGGTGTGAAGCCGCTCGAAGAGTTCTCTTTACATCCCGTCGGTTAGATTTTCACTGCCTAAACTTTATGCAGCGCTCTGCTAAAACCTGCTGCATACAGGAGTTCCATTATGGCTTATGATAAAAATCCTCATGCCGTCAAACCGGAAGAATACGGTTTCCCGCTCAAACTCAAAAAACAATACGACAACTTCATTGGCGGCGAATGGGTCGCGCCGGTGAAAAAAGAGTATTACGACAATCTGACGCCAGTGACCGGTGAGGTGCTGTGCAAAGTCGCCAGTTCCGGCACCGATGATATTGAGCTGGCGCTGGACGCCGCGCACAAAGCCAAAGACGACTGGGGCAAAATGCCGGTGCAGCAGCGGGCGAATTTACTGCTGAAAGTCGCCGACCGGATGGAAGAAAACATTGAGTTGCTGGCGAATGCCGAAACCTGGGACAACGGGAAACCGATCCGCGAAACCAGCGGTGCGGACGTTCCGCTGGCCATCGACCATTTCCGCTATTTTGCGTCCTGCGTGCGTGCGCAGGAAGGCGGGATCAGCGAAATCGACAGCGAAACTGTCGCCTATCATTTCCACGAGCCGCTGGGCGTGGTGGCGCAAATCATCCCGTGGAACTTCCCGCTGCTGATGGCCTGCTGGAAAATGGCACCGGCGCTGGCTGCTGGTAACTGTATCGTGCTCAAACCAGCCAAACTGACCCCACTTTCCGTGCTGTTGCTGATGGAACTGGTGCAGGACATTCTGCCAGCGGGCGTCATCAACGTGGTGAACGGTTCAGGCGGTGAAATCGGCGAATATCTGGCGACGTCCAAACGTATCGCCAAAGTCGCCTTTACCGGTTCGACCGAAGTCGGCCAGCAAATCGCCGGTTACGCGGCACAAAACCTGATCCCGGCTACGCTGGAACTGGGCGGCAAATCCCCGAACATTTTCTTCGCCGACGTGATGGACAAAGAAGATGAGTTTTTTGACAAAGCGCTGGAGGGTTTCGCGCTGTTTGCGTTCAATCAGGGCGAAGTTTGTACCTGCCCGAGTCGCGCGCTGGTGCAGGAATCCATCTACGAACGCTTTATGGAGCGCGCCATCAAACGCGTAGAGGCCATCAAAACCGGTAACCCGCTGGATATCGAAACCCAGATGGGCGCGCAGGTTTCTGCCGGACAGATGAAAACCATTCTGGATTACATCGAAATCGGTAAGAAAGAGGGCGCGGAAGTGCTGACCGGTGGCGCGAAGAAAAAACTCGAAGGCTCGCTGAACGACGGTTATTACCTGCAACCGACC
This sequence comes from Rahnella sp. ChDrAdgB13, assembly GCF_017655185.1. Lineage (NCBI taxonomy): Bacteria > Pseudomonadati > Pseudomonadota > Gammaproteobacteria > Enterobacterales > Yersiniaceae > Rahnella > Rahnella sp. ChDrAdgB13. Next base: position 48,451 of record NZ_JAEMGT010000064.1, read on the forward strand.
ATCCTGCTGGGTAAAAACAACATGCGGGTATTCCAGGAAGAAATCTTCGGGCCGGTGCTGGCGGTGACCACGTTTAAAGATATGGATGACGCGCTGCAAATCGCCAACGACACGGCGTATGGGCTGGGTGCTGGCGTCTGGAGCCGTGACGGCAATGTGGCGTATCACATGGGACGCAACATTCAGGCCGGTCGCGTCTGGACCAACTGCTACCACGCCTATCCGGCACATGCGGCGTTCGGTGGCTACAAACAATCCGGTATCGGGCGTGAAACCCATAAGATGATGTTGGATCACTATCAGCAAACCAAGTGTTTGCTCGTTTCATATTCGAGTAAACCGATGGGGTTATTCTAAACACTGAGCTGTCTGCTCAACCCCCTCCCAGCCTCCCCCTTCGCAGGGGAAGGAGCAAAAGCGCGATCTGCTCCCTGCGAAGGGGGTATTAATGGCGACTCAGAACGAAATCAAACTACGCTGTTTGGCGGCAGCACAACCTGACGACTGCGCAGGAAAACGACTACCAGGGCCAGCCACGACAGGCCGCTCAGCAGGTTGAACAGGTTAAACATTCCCGCACCACCTTCGACGTAAGCCACTTTCGCCAGCTCAATCCCTAACGTGAAAATCATCATGCTGATGACGCCCATCGCCGCAGAAACGGTACCTTTGCTCATGTCGCTGGAGAACAGCGTCAGGCGGTACAAACCGGCGTTCGCCACACCAATCCCGAAAGCGTAAAGGCTCAGACCGGCGGTCATCCACAGATAAGCATGGGCGGAGAAAAGCGTCGCCACGGCGGAAATCAGCAGACCGACAACCATCGGGCCCGCGCCGAGTTTAATCAGATATTCGACCGTCCGTTTGCCGGTCAGGCGCGCCAGCGTGACGTTACCAATAATCAGCGCACCGAAAATCGGCACCTGTAACAGGCCGTAATCGTACGCCGGTAAGCCTTCGCCGCTGATTAAGATGACCGGCGACTGCGCAATCCACGTCAGCAACGGCAGGCTGGCAAAGCCAATTGCCAGTGCGCCACACAGGAACTGGCGGTTTTTGAGCACCAGTTTGTAATCGTGCAGCAGGCTTGGCATGGAAAACTTCTCGCCGAGGCGTGACGCGGTTTCTGGCATGGATTTCCACAACCCCCACAGCGAAATCGAGGCCAGCACGGCGAAAATCACAAACATCAGCTGCCACGGCGCAACGTGGATCAGCGCCGCACCGGCCAGCGGGCCCAGCAGCGGTGCGATCAGCGCGACGTTTGCCATCATGGCCGTGATCTTGATGCAGATGGATTCCTCGAAGGATTCCTGTATCGCGGCATACCCCACCGCGCCGATAAAGCACAGACTGATGCCCTGAAGGAAGCGCATCACCATAAATTGTTCGATGTTCTGTACGAACAGAATCGCCAGACAGGTGACGATGAAAAAGCTGACGCCCGCAAGCATCACCGGCCGCCGCCCGCGCCGGTCGGACAGGGGCCCGAGCAGCCATTGCAGGAACATTCCGCCCGCGAGATACGCGGTCATTGAGGTGGGCACCCATTCTTCCCCGGCATTAAAATTAGCCACGACGGCCAGCATGCCCGGCTGGATCATATCGTTGCCGATATAGGTCGCAAACTCGAACAACACCAGACACAGAGGGAACAAAAGCGCCTGCCGCCCCAGAAGGGACGCAGTATTTGGAGAATTATGCATATTTTTATTTCACAGACGTAAGGCTAATCGTTTGATTATTAGCGGAAGAATAAGAGACTGTCCGGGCGGGATTCGCAAGCGAGGCAGTAATGGGCGTTATTTTGCCCATTTATTGAGCGTAGCGCAATCTTCTGATTCACGTTAAGCACAATCTGAGATCGGCACTTTTGCCTTGTTTACGTTCAAAAAGGTGACTACGCTGCAAACAGCACATCAACGGGAAGGAAATCGCAGGTAATGAGCCAAAAAATCAGCTGGATAGATAACCTGCGCGCGCTCGCCTGCATGATGGTGGTGATGATTCACGCCAGCACGTCACTGGTAGTGAATTTTTCGGCGATACACACGGCGGAATGGACCGTTGCCAATCTGCTCAATTCGGCTTCGCGTGTCTGTGTACCGCTATTTTTTATGATTTCCGGCGCGCTGTTTTTTGGTGAACGGAGCGCACAAAAACGGCATTTCCTGCGCGTCACACTATGCCTGATTTTTTACAGCGTTGTCTCGCTTATCTATATCCTCACGATGACAAAGATTGGATTTTGGCCGTCTCTGCGTCTGATTCTGGAAAAACCGGTGTTTTATCACCTTTGGTTCTTCTACGCGATTATCGTGGTTTACCTCCTTTCCCCGCTGATAAACGTCAAAACTGTGTCTGGCAAATATCTGCTGATCGCCGGAATACTGCTCGGCGTTCTGGCGAACCCGCAGCTTCCGGCTTTCACCTGGCAGAAAATCCATCTGTTACCGCTGGATTTGTACATCAGCGGCGACACGTTTTATTACGTCCTGTATGCCCTGATGGGGCGCGCCATCAGCCAGCTTGATACCCGAAAACCCGGCGTGACGCTGACCGCCGTGGCCGTTTTCGTTCTCAGCACGCTGGCGATTGCGGACGGGACTTACCGGCAGATGCTGATTAACCAGAATTTCGCCGATACTTTCTACGTCTACACCGGCCCGCTGGTGTTTATCTCCGCCATATCACTGTTTGTGGTGTTTAAAAACGCGCTGGCGCAACGCATCCTGCCAGGATTTGCGCTGATCTCCCGCCATTCTCTGGCTATCTACGGCTTTCATGCGCTGATTATCATCGGATTGCGCGGCCGCCATCTCGATTTCCCCCAATTCCCGCTGTTCAATGTCGCGTACCTATTTATTTGCGGGCTCGGCGGCGGCCTGCTGCTGGCGATGGCGCTGGGGAAAATTGACCGGCGGAATTGGGTGAGTTAATTCGGAGTAATGTGATTATAACTGGCGTGAATGATATCGGGTTATATATTAATTCCTTTGTCTATTTTATTATGTCAGGAATGTACCGCAGGACGATTAATCTATTTCATTATCTTTGTCTGTTTTTTCTGGATACTCTTTCATTTCCTTTATTCAGGCAAATCATCATGACATTTTGGCTGCCCTTTGAAATCAACGGTGAGATTTATACGCTGGAACATCTGCGGGCATCGACAATTACCGCGGTAAGGCCTGCCAGCCATGACTTCCCAGTTCGTCAGTTGCAGATTTTTATTGTTTATACTGATCATTGTTTTACAGCACATCAGGCTGAGTCTGAGCTCTGGGTTTATCCGCACAGCCCTGGTAAGCACCGGTGCTATTTCTGCCGGGAGCGTTATTCTTATTCATGCCGCTTACCCGACCTTGTTAATAAATTGATTAATGAAAATGCGATATTAGCAAGAACTCCTCATCAGCATCAGGACACCTTTTATTATCTTGAAGAACATTATATGGGTGTAGATTATTGTATGTTTTTTGAGATAACGAAAAACACACATCCTGCGAGTGATATCCGATTAAAAGTAATGACAGGTTATCCGAGAGAAAAATGGGCCGGACAGGTTGGTGTAAACGGGCGATTCAGTTTTTGGTATATTTTTGATGCGAGAATGAAAGGAATAAAACTGCCGGCAAAGCGCAGATAACAAAAAAGCGACTCAGGGTCGCTTTTTTGTTTTACAGCTTCAGGCGGAGGTCTTTAGATTTTTCATCTTATCGCGGCACGGCCAGCGACCTTTAAAGGCAGACACTGACGTACTGTTTAGCGTTGCTATTCAGTCCCACAAACCGTCAGTGAGTAAAATTTTACTCACTTATTGCTCAACTTGCAATCAGCAACACCATCATTCCAGCGCTCCTGCGCCCGCCGGAATTGTCTTGCAGAGGAAAATCCGGCGGCGAGGGCGGCTTTCTCGATGCCTGATCCTTGCCGGATGCGTTGTTGTGCGACGGCGATGCGCAGCTGTTCATGGTAGTCGCGTACGCTGATACCCAGATGCTGGCGGAACAGGCGCGTCAGGTGGCGGCCGCTGATGTGGGCTCTGGCGGCGACGTCTTCCACCTGCCACGGAGATTCCGGTTCGGCGGCCATCAGGTTTTGCGCACGATGGACGGCAGGATGCAGATGATTGCGGTAGCGCAGCCACGGGGAGAGTTGCGGATCATCGCCGCCGCGGCGGAAATACACCACCATTTCGCGGGCGACGTCCAGCGCGGCCTGCGGGCCGAGATGCGTGGCGATCAGGTGCAGTGCCAGATCGATACCGGCGCTGATCCCCGCGCTGGTCAGCACGGAACGATCCTCGACAAATATCCGGTTATCTTTCACCTGTGCGGCAGGCACCTGCTGGCGCAGACGCGCGATCACGTCGTGATGCGTGGTGCACTGATAGCCGTCGAGCAGCCCGGCCTTTCCCGCCAGAAGGCTACCGGAACAGATACAAACCAGCGTCAGCAAACCGTTTTCGATGGCATTTTTTTGCTGACGCAGCCAGTCACAGGCAAATTGGGCGACGGGTGAGGAAAAATTTTCTTCCGAACGATCAACGCCGGGCATGATCAGAATGCTGCCTTCCGGCAACGTTTCCGGCAGTGGCTGCAAATGGCTGACCGTCAGCCCGGTCGACATCGTGATTTCCGGCAGCGGGCCGATGTAGTGCAGCGCAAACTGCCCGGCGATACGCAGTGCCTCCGCCGGACCGGTCAGGTCTAAGGCCATCACGCCCGGCAGCGTCATAAAGTAGACATTTCGTTGCATATCGCCTCACAGATTCATCATCACTGCGCCTATCTTCACACAGCGCGAGCGAGTTCCGCCAGTGCGCCGCTGACGTCGGTAATCGTGGCAAAACGGTCGGCCAGCACCAGCTCGGTGCGCAATTTGATTTCAGCCGCGCTCAGCGTCACGCCGCTGGCGTGTGTCATCGGAAACGTCAGCGTCGCTTCGGTAACAAACGTCACTGTGTAACCCAGATCGGACGCCACGCGCGCCGTGGTTTCACAGCATTGTTCGGTACGCATTCCGGCAATGATCAGATGTGTGATACCTCGTTCCCGCAGCCACGCGTCGAGGCCGGATTCGGTCAGGGAATTGTGAACATGTTTATGGACAACGTGCTGCGGCTGATGGGTGAGAAAAGCCATCGGCGTGACCAGCCCGGATTCAAGCGAAAACACACCGTCAGGATTGACATGAAACACGTCGATGATGGGAACTTTACGGGTCTGACAGCCGTCGATCAGGCGGGTTAATGCCTGGCTGAAAGCCGGTAAATCATCCTGCTGCCAGAAGTCTTTTTGCTCGAAAGAACGTTGCACATCAATATTTAACAGGGCGCTGTGGGTCATTTTCGGACTCCGTCTGGTGAATGTGAAACCAGTCTGCGCCTGAAAACCTGCCGGGAGAATGCCAAAAACGGACATGATGCTGATGTTGGCGGACGATCTGCATCGCCCGCTGATAAAAATCAGATTTTCTGGTCAGCGCGCCAGTGGTGATAATCGATGTGGTCGGCCTGAAAATTGGTGGTCTGGGCGTCGCCGGTCAGGCGGTACGCCAGCTGGAAAGCGAAATCAAATGCCAGCCCTAAGCCTTTTCCGCTGAGCAGATTGCCGTCCTCGACAAAAGACTGATTCACATAAATACCGTCTTTGACGTCTTTGTATAAATCGCCGGAACAGACATAACGCCGTCCTTTCAGCAGGCCGTTACCGCCCAGAACGCGCGCGGCCGCCGAGCACAGCGGGCAAATCAGTTTTCCAGCTTCGTCATGACGGCGGACAAATTCCACGACATCTTTGCTGGCCGCCAGCGCCACCGAGCCTTCCGGGCCGCCGGGCATCACCACCGCGTCATACAAACGATCGCCCTGTGCGCTCAGCAATTCATTGGCCTGCATCTGAATGCCGTGGTAAGTGCGCAGCGTCAGGCTTTTCTGGCAGGCCAGCGTAGTGACCTGAATTTCCAGCCGCTCGAGAATATCGAGCACAATCACCGCTTCGCCTTCTTCAAATCCGTCGGCCAGCAGCAGCGCGACCTGCTTTTTCGCGTTATCCTTCACCATAATGCAAATGTCCTCTGAGGATGAAAATCGGAGGACATCATAAAATGAAGCGATGTTTTGATATTGTGAATCCGTCAGCAGACTAGAAAACCAGCTGAACTTTCGATGCTTTGGATTTATCCATTGCATAGTCCAGTGCTTCCACCAGACTTTCCTGCGGGAATTCCGCTGACAGTAACGGCATCGGATCGACGGTTTTATTCGCCAGCCATTCCACCGCCGTATTAAATTCCCCGGTGAAACGGAAGCTGCCGACCCAGTTAATTTCTTTGGCAATCAGAATCATCAGCGGGAATTCATTCACCACGGGCCCCATGCCGACCTGCACCAGTGTGCCGCGTGCGCGGGTGACTTCCAGACAGCGGCGGATAGAAGAAGGATGGCCGGAGGCGTCAAAGGAGACATCGAAGAAACCTTTTTCGGCCTGATATTCGCTGAAATCACCCTGCGCGGCGTCCAGCGCTTTGCTTGCGCCAACGGCCAGTGCCAGCGTGCGGCAACGTTCGCTCGGATCCGTTACCACGATTTGTGCTGCACCTTTGGCTTTAGCGGCCAGCACGATCAGGCAGCCAATCGGACCGACGCCGGAAACAAACACCGTTTTGCCGTGAATATCCCCGGCCTGATTGACCGCGTGGATTGCTACCGCAAGCGGTTCGGCGAACACCATCAGCCGGTCGCTGACCTGATTGTCGTAAGGAATACACTGTTCGCTGTCGACGATTTTATATTGCGTAAATGCGCCGTTGATGTGCGGGAAATACATCGCGCTGCCAAAGAATTTCATGGTGGTGCACTGGTTTTCATCACCGGAAAGGCAATATTTGCAGGCCTTGCATGGCTTGCTGGGGTTCAGCGCGACTTTCTGGCCCGGCTGCAAATTTGGGTTGTCAGATTTCTCCACCACACCCACTACTTCATGCCCGAGCACCATCGCCTCGCGTACTTTGAAATCACCGACGGCACCGTGTTCGTAGTAATGCAGGTCGGAACCGCAGATGCCGCCACGGGTGATTTTTACCAGCGTGCCCTGGCCTGTGTAGTCGATGGTCTGGCCGATCACCGAGACGTCTTTTTTCCCGGTTACGACGCAGGATTGAGTGGCAATTGTCATGGAATTCTCGCTCTTTAAAGGGGGCATTTTTGGCCTGATGGCTCCCAGTAAAGAGCGTTTGGACGGCGGAAAATGTGACCACCGTCACTTTGTTTCGTGTTACGAAAACCTGTTACCCATAACTTGAACGGACTCAACCTTTCGCGGGCGGTTGCGCCTTGTTACGCGCAGGAATACTGAGGATCAGATGCGAGATCACGCCGCCGGTTAAGCCCCAGAACGCCGAACCCACGCCGAGTAATGTCACGCCGGACGCGGTGATCAGAAACGTGATAATCGCTGCGTCACGCTGACGTTCATTTTCCAGCGCCCGGTATAAACTCCCGGCAATAGTGCCGAGCAGTGCCAGCCCGGCGATAGTATGAATAAGCGCGGGAGGTAGCGCGGTAAACACCAGGCCGATCGAACCCCCAAACACACCGGCAATCAGGTAGAAAATCCCGGCGGAGACGGCGGCCATGTAGCGCTTTTTCGGATCCGGGTGGATATCTTCACCCATACAAATTGCGGCGGTAATGGCGGCGATACAAACGGTAAATCCGCCGAACGGTGCCAGAATTAACGCGGTGAGCGCGGTCCACGAAATCAGCGGCGAAACGGGCAGGTGATAGCCGTGCGCTTTCAGCGTGGCGATACCTGGTGCATTTTGTGACGCCATGGTCACCACGAAAAACGGAATGCCGATGCCGATAATGGAAGGCCACGTAAAATGCGGCATCACAAATGCCGGCGCGGCAAACGTCATGGTCTGGCCGTGCAGCGCAATATCACCTTGTAAGCCGGCGACGATCAGCCCGGCAATCAGCGCAAGCACCACCGCATAGCGTGGCAGGGCGCGTTTCGCCAGCAGATAAACCAGACACATCGTGCCCGCCAGCGCGAAATTACTTTGCAGCGAGGTAAACGCATTCAGCCCGAAACGCAGCAGAATGCCGCCCAGCATCGCAGCCGAAAGCGCCTGCGGAATGTAATGCATCAGTCTGGCGAACAAGCCGGTCACGCCGCACAGCAGGATCAGACCGGTGGCAAATACAAACACGCCAATGGCCTCGTTAATCGACGTGCCGGGCAGACTGGTGACGAGTAACGCTGCGCCGGGCGTCGACCATGCGGTCACGACCGGCGTGCGGTAATACAGCGAAAGTCCGATGCTCGTCACGCCCATTCCCAGACCCAGCATGCTCAGCCAGCCACCGATTTGTGGCGCGCTGGTACCCGCCGCTTCAGCTGCCTGAAAGATAATTGCCGCGGAGCTGGTATAGCCGACTAAAACTGCGACAAATCCGGCTATCACCGCCGAAAAAGTGACATCCTGCAAACTGATACGCATGGTCATTTGTGAAAATCCTTCGGGTTAGCGGACGCTGGCGGTATGCTGTTGTGCGTTATAGCGCACATATGATGCGCTCAAGATATCACTGTGCGTTATAACGCACAATCGCGATGAACGATCATCGTCGCAGAGGAGACACAATGCAGGAACTTACCCGCCATATTGGCAGTCAGCTGAAAGCCGTGCGCAGCGAACGCGGATGGAGTCTCACTCAGGCGGCAGAAAAAACCGGCGTCAGTAAGGCCATGCTCGGGCAAATTGAACGCGGCGAATCCAGTCCGACCGTGGCGACTTTATGGAAAATCGCCAGCGGGCTGAATGTCTCGTTTTCAGAGTTTCTCGAAACACCGCCGGAGCAATCTGCCGCGCTGCATCGCCACGGGTTGCTGACCACGTTTAACAGCGACACTTCAGGAATGCGCGTCGTGCCGTTATTCCCCTACGACACGACTTTGCGCATGGATATGTTTGTTATCGATCTCGAACCCGGCGGTTGCAGCGAGTCTACGCCTCATGAAGCCGGTGTTATCGAGCATGTGATTGTGATTGAGGGCGAACTGACGCTGACCGTGGATGGCGTGACCCGCGTACTGAGCGCCGGAGAAGCGCTGCGGTTTGCGGCGGATTGCGCGCACGCATACCGCAATAAGAGTGAACATTCCGTGCGTTTCCACGACCTGATACATTATCCGCAGTCCCGCCCGTAACGATTTCATTTACTGAGGAGAATGACCGATGAGCCAGCCGCAAGATGTTGTTATCCGTCCGTTAACGCCTGCCGACCGCGAAGGTTGGGAAAATTTGTGGCGCGGTTATCTGGATTTTTACCAGTCGGAGCTGGATCCGGCGCAGTTTGATTTCACGTTCCGGCGGTTGTCGGATCCTGACTATGACGGCATGTTTGGCTATGTGGCGGAATATCAGGGGAGGCTGGTCGGGCTGGTGAATTGCCTGAATCACGATCACGGCTGGCACATGAATCAGGTGGTGTATTTGCAGGATTTATACGTCGATGAGTCCGCGCGCAAACTGGGTATCGGGCAGAAACTGATTGAAGTGGTCTACGCTCATGCTGACAAAAACGAAAAAGCCAACGTGTACTGGATGACGCAGACCACCAATTACACCGCGCGCCAGCTTTATGACCGCGTGGGTAAACCGACTAACTTTATGAAATACATCCGCTAAAGCGGTTTACGCATATTCATTTTTGTCGTGACATAACCCAGGCTGGCATAAAGTGCCTGCGCGCCGGGATTGCTGGCGAAAACGTTCAGCTCAATCGCCACGCTGCCCAGCTCGCGCAGGTGTTCTTCCATCAGCCGGAACGCCGCGATGGCATGTCCCTGACGACGAAATTGCGGATAAACCGTCAGTTCATACACGAAAGCGCTGCGCACGCCGTAGCGTTCAATATTGGCAAACCACAGATATCCCACGGTTTCGCCAGGTTCTTCCTGCCTGATTTCATACAAATAGTGATCCGGTGTTTCAACGCCCTGCGGCAGCGCGTTTTGTGTGGCGCTGCGCGCGCGTTCCAGGGCCGTATCCGGCAGCCACAGCCCGGCAGTCACATTCTCTTCGGCATAATCTTTCGCCAGCAGTTCTGCAAATTCTTCATAAAATGCAGCGCTCATCGGTACTAAAACAGTCATCATTTCCCTCTGATTTATCGGGCAGTTTCTGCCTTTTTATACGGCGTTACATAACATTCGCTGATGGTGGTGGAATGGCTATCAACCTGAGTGATGATGTAGCCTTTTTCAGTCAGCGCCACTGAGCTGTAGGGTGTTTCATTGTGCTTGTCGGAAATAACATCTTCGAAAGACTGAATGATTTTGGCTTTCTCGCCGGCGCGCGCCGGGTCATCCATTCCCTCGACCTGAATCATGGCCTGCCTGAACTGGTTGGAGAATGACGTTTTCCCCATCTTGCTTTCAATCACGGCTTTGATGTTCACCGTGACCTCGTTACCCAGCAAAAACAGCGTATTACTCTGATAAATAAGCACGTTTTTTTGCTTCGAGACCACAAAGCCATTCTCGATGACCTTCATTTTGCTGTTGTTGGCGTAGGTCACATCATCGAGACAAATAGTTTTATCCCCGACCTTAAACTGGCTGAAACGTGCTTTGATTTCTTTCGGCGTAGATGCCGCCTGCGAGCACAGCGGAACAAGCAACAAAAGCGATAAGAGCCATGACTTCATAGGAGTTTCCCAAACAAGGTGCTGAGCCAGCTGACATAACAGCAGTATAGGGAGACACCGGCAGGATGCGAACGTTTATCTTTGCGGGACAGTTTTTTACCGTTTTGGCTAAAGACCCGCCCCTGTGATGCCGATAATTCAGGCGATAAGGGAATTCCTGCTTATCTTCAGGGGGCACAAATCAGGGACAGATAATCCGCGTTTTTTCATCGTGAATTTCACAGTACGTTGACTGTTCCGGGGTAATTATGAGTCAGATGCAGGCGCTTTCACCGGCAGCCGGAGTTGGGGTTGCACCACAGAAAACTGTTCCTAAAAAAACCATGCGTACCCGTACGCTGATGCTGATTGTCGGGCTACTTACGATAAGTCTCGGTTACATCATTACGGTCGGATTGCTGAGCTGGCAGTCCGCCGGACAGCAGCGCGACATCGCCCGCCGTTATCTCCAGCAGACCGCCAATACCGACGGCTATCTTGCCCGCCAGAAACTCGACACGGCCCTGCATGCCGCGCGTGACCTGGTTCAGAGCATGATCAGCCTGCGTGAAGCCGGGCATACTGACCGCAAACTCGCCGATACGCTGTTACAAAATGCGCTCAAAAGTCATCCGGATTTTTTATCGATGTCACTGGCCTGGGAGCCGGACGCGTTTGACGGCAAAGACGGCGATTTCGCCGCAAAAGAAGGGCAGGATCCCAACGGGCGTTATGTCCGCTACGTTGACCGCGATACCAGCGGAAATATCGTGCTGCACAATCTCACCGACTACGAAACGCCGGGCAGCGGCGACTACTATTTGCTGCCACGAAAGCTGCAAAAAGAAGTCATTCTGGAGCCATACAGTTACCCGTATAACGGCGTGGATACGTTGCTGACGTCCATTGCCGTGCCGATTATCGTGGACGGGAAATTTCTGGGTTCGGTAACGGCGGATTTCTCGCTGCAAACCTTGCAGACGCTGGTCAACGGCATTAAACCGTATCAGGGAACCGGCTACGCAATGCTGTTTTCGCAGACCGGCCATTTCATCTCTTCGCCTAAAAAAGAGCAGGTCACGCACCAGCTTGAAAACGATGCGCCGTTGCTGAAAAGCATACAGACCGGGCAAATGACCAGCCGCGAACAGCAGGATCCGGTGCTGGGCGAAAATGCCTTTGCCGAGTTTGTGCCGATTCAGATCGGTAATACCGGCACGCCGTGGATGCTGGGCATTGTGGCGCCGGTAAAAGCGGTGATGAAAGAAAGTACGCGTCAGCTTTATTACGCGCTGGTGCTGATGGTGCTGAGCATCGTGGTGGTGTTTGCCGTGCTGAGCGTGATTTTCACCCGCAAAGTTTTGCGCCCGGTGGGCGGCGAGCCTGCGGATGCGGCGAAAATCGCGCTGACGGTCGCAGACGGTGACCTAACGCACCCGATCGTCACGCAGAAAAACGATCACAGCAGCATCTTCTTTGCCCTGCAAACCATGCAGGCGCAACTGCGGCATGTGGTGAACGACATTATTTCGACCAGCCATGCGGTCGGCAGCGGCGCATCGCAGATTGCCGCGGGGAATATCGATCTGGCTTCGCGAACCGAGCAGCAGGCGGCCGCGCTGGAAGAAACCGCCGCCAGCATGGAACAGCTGACGGCGACGGTAAAACAGAATGCCGATAATGCACACGTTGCGACCGAACTGACGGCGAACGCCACGGAAATCGCCGGAAAGGGCGATCGCATTATGTCCGACGTAGTCGGCGTAATGAGCGCGATTGACGACAGTTCGCGGCGAATTGGCGACATCACGACGGTCATCAACGGCATTGCTTTCCAGACCAATATTCTGGCGCTGAATGCGGCGGTAGAAGCCGCCCGCGCGGGCGAGCAGGGGCGCGGATTTGCCGTGGTGGCATCTGAAGTGCGCAGTCTGGCGCAACGCAGCGCCGACGCCGTAAAAGAGATTTCTGCCCTGATTGAGGAATCCACGTCCCGCGTTGATCACGGCGTCGGGCTGGTGAAAAGCGCCGGGGAAACGATGAAAGAGATCATGAAAGCGGTCACTGACGTGCGCGATATCATGAGCGAAATTGTCGCGGCCTCCGACGAGCAATCGCGCGGGATCAGCCAGGTGACGCAGGCCGTACACGAAATGGACGGTGTCACGCAACAGAACTCCGCGCTGGTTCAGGAAGCATCAGCTGCTTCGGCTTCTCTGGAAGATCAGGCGCGTCGCCTGAATGAAATAGTTCAGGTATTCCGGCTGAAATAATAGCGACGCAGATGCTATTAATACCCCACCCCAACCCTCCCCTTCGCAGGGAGGGAGCAGATCGCGTTTTTGCTCCTCCCCCGCGAAGGGGGAGGCTGGGAGGGAGTTTTACACCGGGCAGGAGAACTGAAATATCGGTTTTTTAAACGACACGTCCCCCTTTCTGCGCTATGTTTTTCTCCTTTGCTGTATTTTTTCAGGAGATTTCCATGAGCCAGCCTTCGCTGATTTTGTATTCTGATGCGAATTATTTCAGTCCTTACGTGATGTCAGCTTTTGTGGCGCTGACAGAAAAGGGCATCCCGTTTGAACTGGAAACGGTCAGTCTGGCGGATGCGGAGAACCTGAAAGAAACCTATTCAGCACTGTCCATGACCCGTCGTGTTCCGACGCTGACCAATGGCACGTTTGTGTTATCCGAATCTTCCGCGATTGATGAATACGTGGAAGAGCTGTTCCCGGCGCCGACGTTTCCGGCTATCTATCCTGCGGATCCGGAAAATCGTGCCAAAGCGCGTGAAGTGCAGGCGTGGCTGCGCAGCGATCTGATGCCCATCCGTCAGGAACGTTCAACGGAAGTGGTCTTTGCGGGGGCTAAATGTCCGCCGCTTTCTGCTGAGGGCCAGCAGGCCGCAGAAAAGTTGTATGCCGCCGCCGAACGTTTACTGGGGGATAAAGAGCATTTGTTTGGTGAATGGAGTATTGCGGATGTTGATCTGGCGCTGATGCTGAACCGTCTGCTTCTCAATGGTGATGCAATGCCGGAAAAACTGGCGGCTTACGCACAGGCGCAGTGGCAACGACCCGCTGTTCTGGAGTGGTTAGCGCTGTCTGCTAAGTAACTAAAAAGGTGCGCGGCCTGTTTAGCCTCGCGTTGCTCTTTCAGCCTAGTGTTTTCGTCAGGAAATAGCGGGTATGGGTTGACGGTGCATCATCAGGTGTACGGGTATCGCGGATATAATCTTCCAGCGTCATCTGCGTCGCATAACCCATGCGCTCATAGAAAGGCCGCGCCTGAAAACTAAACGTATCGACCAGCGAATACCGGCAGCCCCGCGTTTTGGCTTCTTCTTCCGCTTCTGTAATCAGTTGTGTCCCGACATCTTTTCCGCGTAACGACTCATCGACCCACAGCATCTGGATATACATCCAATTACCGATGGTTTCAGCCACAATTCCTGCCTGTTTGTGACCATTTTCATCTTCAACAAAAATCCCTAACTCACGAAATTTCGGCTGCGGAATGAAGTTTCTGTTGAAACTGCGCAGACCGGCTTTGATTTCATCGAGATCGTCTGCGGTCGGGGCATGGCTGAGTCGGGTCTTCATGACATTCTTCCTTTTTCGTTAGCGTTTGGTCGTAGCGAGTCGGACTGCAAAAGCAATAAAAACGGTACCGGTGAGACGATCCAGCGTTCTGACTACCCCCGGACGGCGTAACCAGCGCGACAGCGGGCGCGTGGCAGAAATCATTGTGACTGACCAGAGTGTGCCAATCACGGCGTGCATGGCGGCGAGCCCGAAAATATAGGGCCCGACGGGATAGCCGGTAGCGACAAACTGCGGCAGGAAAGAGACATAAAACACGCCGACCTTCGGGTTCAGCACATTGCCAAACAGCCCTCTCAGGAACGGTGAATTACCAATACGTCGCATTTTTCCGCTGCCTTCAGGCGCCGCCATGTTCATTTCGCTGCGGGGTTTGAACAACATTTGCAGGCCCAGCCAGCCGAGATATGCGGCACCGATCCATTTGAGTACATTGAATGCGATTTCAGACGCGGCGAGCACGGCACCCAGGCCGAGTGCGACCATCGCCCCCCACAGCAGACAACCGCTGCTGATCCCGATGGCGGTAGACAGCGCTTTTTTACTGCCCTGACTGGCGGCGGTACGCAGTACTAATGCGGTATCCAGGCCAGGCGTGAGGGTCAAAATGCCGGCGGCAAACGCGTAAGAAATAAGGGATTCGGTGACGGTCATGGCTTTTCCTGATGAGCGAAAAAACCAGAATAGTTAACAAAATAGGTAAGATGCAATCAGGATGTAAAAGAAATTCTGAGGGGGCGGCGCAGATAAACAAAAAGCCTGTGGAAGATGCGCTTCCACAGGCTTTTTAAGAGGGTTTTATCGGGCTACGGTTCTGCGCGGCGATTATTTGTAGATTTCAGCGTCAGCGTGCAGTTTGTTGTTACCGGTCACGGAAATGATACGGTAAGAAGAAGCACCGGCGTCTTTCGCCTGCTGTGACAGTTTTGCTTCCAGGCCACTCAGAGTGGTGGAGTTAGCCGCGGAGATAACACCGATTTTCTGCATGTCACCGGAAGGCTGAGTGACCTGCTGAGCCGCGAAGCTACCGAAAGAAATCAGGGAGAGGGTAGCAGCTACAGCAAAAATTTTGACGTTTTTCATGATAAGTATTCCATTCAGGTTTGTATGAGTGAAAGGTGGTTTCCTTTCGATGGAGGTATAATAGGCCTGATGAATGGAGATGAAAAACGGATTGATTTGAGTAAGTCATTCAAAATATTTGGCGTACTTTTTACGCAATTTTACGTCCCTGTGCGGGTACCTGACGAAAGCCCTGTTGATGCTGACGTTGCCTTTAAAAACGTCATCATTTGCTGCTATTTTCTCCTTCCTGCTGATTTTTGGCGGGTTTGTCGATTCAGTGCTACGCTTTCAGGGCAGTTTGAGAGAGGGTTGTGCGTGGGGCATGAAAATAAACCTGCCACCCGGTTTGCAGAGTCTCAACGGTTCTGCTTTTGTTTGGCCGACTTGGCTGAACAATATTCACGGTAACGGAAATCTATTCGGAGGAGTCGAAAATGGGAATTTTATCCTGGATCATCTTTGGTCTTATTGCAGGTATTCTGGCTAAGTGGATCATGCCGGGCAAAGATGGCGGTGGTTTCATTCTGACTGTAGTACTGGGTGTTGTCGGTGCTGTGGTGGGTGGCTATATCAGTACATTCTTCGGTTTTGGCCGCGTGGACGGATTCAATTTTGGCAGCTTCGTTGTCGCCGTTATCGGTGCGATCGTCGTGCTGTTTATCTACCGTAAAATCAGAAGTTAAGGTTTCGACGGCTTTGTTGAATAAATCGAACTTTTTGCCGTAATCAGGATCAGATCACCACATTCTCGATCCTGTAGCG
>NZ_JAEMGT010000065.1:0-46494 GCF_017655185.1 Rahnella sp. ChDrAdgB13
TGGGTGTGATGTTGCTGGCGTCTAAATCGCTGACGCGTTTCGTGAATAACCATCCGACGGTTGTCGTCCTGTGTCTGAGCTTCCTGCTGATGATCGGCCTGAGCCTGATTGCAGAAGGATTTGGCTTCCATATTCCGAAAGGCTATCTGTACGCTGCGATTGGTTTCTCGATTCTGATTGAGTTGTTCAACCAGATTGCGCGCCGCAACTTCCTGAAAAGCCAGTCGAACCGTCCTATGCGTGAACGTACCGCCGAGGCGATTCAGCGTCTGATGGGCGGGAAACGTCAGAGTCAGAATGAAGATGAACCGGCGGGCGATGTGTTACCGGCGGGTGAGACGTTTGCTGAAGAAGAACGGCATATGATCACCGGCGTACTGACGCTGGCCTCGCGTACGCTGCGCAGTGTAATGACGCCGCGAACTGAAATTTCCTGGGTCGATTGTGAAAAGTCACCCGCCGAAATTCGCAGCCAGCTGCTCGACACGCCGCACAGTTTATTCCCTATCTGCCGCCATTCTCTGGATGATGTCATCGGGGTCGTTCGTGCGAAGGACCTGCTGGTTGCGCTGGAAAACGGTGAAAACATCGTGGCGTTTGCAGAAAAAACGCCGCCGATTGTGGTGCCTGAAACCATGGACGTCATCAATCTGCTTGCCGTTCTGCGTAAAGCGAAAGGCCGCCTGGTCGTGGTGAGTAATGAATTTGGTGTGATTCAGGGGCTGGTGACGCCGCTCGACGTGCTCGAAGCCATTGCTGGCGAGTTCCCGGACGAAGATGAAACGCCGGACGTTATTGCTGACGGTGAATCATGGATAGCCAAAGGCGGGACGGATTTGCATTTGCTACAGCAAATTCTCGACGTGAACACGCTGGTCAGCACTGACGATGATTTCGCTTCGCTGGCGGGGTTACTGCTGTCGAAGTCCGGGCAGATGCCGGTGGCGGGTGAGGTGATTGAAATGGCTTCGCTGCGCTTTGAAATTCTGGACTTGTCGGAATACCGCATCGAGCGCGTTCGCATTACACGGTTGAAGTCAGAGAATGACTGGGAACAGGAACAGTAACCAGTTCTGCTTCAGTGAAAACGGCGACTCCGGTCGCCGTTTTTTATGGTTTGAATTCAGTGTCAGGCTATCAGGCCGGTTTGGTTTCGTTCGGCGGCGTGATGATTTGAGTCGATTTTTTATAGCGCTCAAGCCAGACAGGGAACACTTCAATCGGCATTGGCCGGGCAAAATAGTAACCCTGCAATGAATCTACTTTGCGCTGCCGCAGATATTCCACCTGTTCACGCGTTTCCACCCCTTCGGCAATCAGCTTCAGATTCAGGCGTTGCGCCAGCGTAATGATGGTGTCGGTGACCGTCGCGTTAATCGCGTCCGTACCAATCGACGCTGTGAAGGCCTGATCAATTTTGAGTACGTCAGGGTTCAGTGTCTTGAGATAACTCAGCGAACTGTGACCGGTGCCGAAATCGTCAATGGCCAGCAGGATCCCCATTTCTTTCAGCTGTGAAATTTCTGCCGCGCGTAATTCCTGCAAACGTGTTCGTTCGGTCAGTTCCAGCATCAGGGATACCGAAGGCTGCGCCGGAAGCCAGATTTTGCGGATGTCATCCACAATTTCCATGTTATTAAAATGCTGCGCTGCGACATTAATACTGACGTAAAAACCGGGTGTGGCAGGGAACACTTCCAGGTTATTCGCAACCGTCTGAATCAGATATCGCGTAAGCGAAATGATCAACCCGTGCTGTTCAGCAAGCGGAATAAAGACATCGGGCGACACCCATTCCTGACGGCGATTTTTCCAGCGCATCAGGGTTTCTACGCCGATACAGCGGCCATCGGTACTGTTAATGATGGGCTGGCAGTAGACCTTAAATTCGCGGTGCGAAATCCCGTGACTGATCGGATAAGCCAGACTGATCCGGCTGCCGGAAAGCAGATAAACCGCGGTGGCGGTCAGCAGGCTGATTAATACAGAAAGGGGCAGATGAGATAACAGTTCACTCCAGGCTAAATCGCTGGCTTCTTCGCCATAAAGCGATACGGAAAAATCGTATTTATCAGAACTGACGCTCAGCAATGCTGGCTGCGGGAGGTGACTGCTTTCCACAATCTCGTCACTGCCGTATTCGAGATTTTGTCTTCCGACATTTAATACGATGTGGCTGGCGTAGGGGGGTTGCGGCTCAAGCAGAAAGTTCGAAAGGACACCGATGTTATAAACAAACAGCTCGCCGTTGAGATTATCCGGCGTGGTCGGTTGCCAGAGAACCAGCGTCGGCGCATCCACCTTGCTCCATTTTGACGCACGCAGATCTAGCTGAGTTTTACCCTGTGCCAGATTAGGCAGTGTTTTGTTGAAATTAAGATCTAAAGCCCCGATCAGGCTCGAACAGATGATGGTGCCATTACTGACCAGGCTGATGGATCGCAGCGTTTGCATACGGGCGACAGTTTGTTGCATGACCGGTTGCAGCGCGTTGCAGCTTAGCGTCTGGTCGATAGGAATCGCTCTTCCTGCGGGTGACGCAGGTTCAAGTAATTTCTCCAATTTTTCAACGGTGTGGATAGCCACGCGTTGTTGATCTTCTGCGATGACCTGAGCTTGTTCGTAAATGCGAATGCCAAGAGTCAGAAGCAATGTACATATCCCCATTGCGCAGGCAAGCGCAATGCGATAGTAACGATACTTCGCAAGACCGGTCTGGGAGAACAGCATCGTTCTAATCCTTTTATCCCGTGTTAAATGCAGGCTCAAAATTATTATTATTAAAGGTTTACCGATGCGTAACAGCCGTGTTGTTATTATTGATAGTAGCTGTAAATCGCCGGACGCTCTCCCTGAGTTATGGAAAACTCCCTAATTTTCCCGGCAAAAATCAAAGAAAATCCGTATCGGTGACGTTGTCACGTATGTTTTTCTGTACATTTTTTGCATGTATCTTCAGTGTATAGAGAGGTTCTCTGAACGGGAAAATCAGGCGGAAATCAGCATGCCGTACCTGCAGGGTATAATGCAAGTGTCACTACCATTATGTATTGATAATACAACAGGTTGTTGTTAGCGAAGGTTTTATTGCTACCGGCTCCCACCGGAGTGGTATTTCCTGCGGCAAGCGGGCCAAAAATGATGCAACCCGCCAGCCGCCTGGAGACGAAAAATCCTGCAAATGATTAGTCGCACTGAACCTTAATGGCTAAACCGCCGCGGGACGTTTCGCGGTACTTCGAGTTCATATCTTTGCCCGTTTCGTACATGGTCTCGATCACTTTATCCAGCGAAACGCGTGGCTCACTGGTCCGGCGCAAGGCCATGCGTGCGGCGTTGATGGCTTTTACGGAAGCAATCGCGTTACGTTCGATGCACGGAACCTGAACCTGCCCGGCAACCGGGTCGCAGGTTAAGCCCAGATTGTGTTCCATGCCAATTTCCGCTGCCACGCACACCTGCTCCGGGCTGCCGCCCAGCAGTTCTGTCAGGCCCGCCGCGGCCATAGAACAGGCCACGCCGACTTCGCCCTGACAGCCGACTTCCGCACCCGAAATCGACGCATTCATCTTGTAAAGAATGCCAATCGCGCCGGAGGTCAGGAAATAACGCAGGTAAATATCCGGGCTGACTGACTGAATAAACTGGTCATAATACGCCAGCACCGCCGGAACAATCCCGCAGGCGCCGTTCGTCGGCGCCGTCACCACACGCCCGCCGGCCGCATTTTCTTCGTTCACGGCCAGGGCAAACATGTTCACCCAGTCGATCACGTTCATCGGGTCATTAGACAGTTTATCGTTGGACACCAGCATTCTGCGCAAGGCAGACGCTCGACGCGGAACGCGAAGCGGGCCAGGCAGAACGCCTTCCGTATTCAGGCCACGGTCGATACAGGCCTGCATGGTGTGCCAGATTTTCTCGAAATACTGTTCGATGTCCTGTTTGCTGTGCTGGGCGAGCTCATTTTTCATCATCAAACCTGACAACGAAAGGCCGGTTTCCTTGCATTTGGCCAGCATTTCGCTGGCGGAATTGAAGCTGTAAGGGACCGTCACTTCATCAAGCACCGGCTGACCGAAATGCTCGTCATCGACAATAAAACCCCCACCGACGGAGTAGTAGGTTTTGCTGTAAATCATTTTGTCGCCCGCAAAGGCATGAATTTGCATCGCATTTTCATGGCGCGGTAAATTCTCACCGCGAAACACCATGCCGGTGTCACGGGGGAAATCGACTTCATGCTGAGTTTCACCCAGCGGCAGGCGCTGACGCTGCTCAACGTCGCGAATAAAATGGGGAATGCCGTCGATGTCGACGGTATCTGGCTGGTTACCCGCCAGACCTAAAATAATGGCGATATCTGTGTGGTGGCCCTTGCCTGTGAGAGACAGGGAACCAAAAACGTCCACGGCGACACGCGTAACGGCAGGCATCATGCCCTTTTCGAGCAGGTCATCAGCGAACTGTTTCCCGGCTTTCATCGGGCCCAAAGTATGGGAACTGGAAGGGCCAATCCCGACCTTGAACATGTCGAAAACGCTAATCACGTCGAATACTCCTGTAATGAATTACGGCAGGGAACGGGATCCCTGACAGCCACAACTCAACTTGTGGCTCAATCTATAGTTTAAAAGGCCTGAGGGGCAAAAGTTTCATTTTTCGCATGAAATAAACTTATTTGATGCAAAAGTGTGATCGGAATGTAATCAGCGGGCTCAGGCTTCAACCTGCCGGGCGAGCTGGCGGATGATCGCCGCCGTGAGTCCCCAGACAAATTGCTGCTGATACCAGGATAAATACACCCGGTGATGGATGCCTCTGCGATGAATATCCAGAGTGTGATAGCGGGCAAGATCAAACGCTTCCTGCAAGGGCATTTCAAACAGCTCGGCGACTTCATCCTCAGCCGGATGGAACGTAACATCGACCGGCAACAGCCCGACAACCGGCGTCACCTGGAAACCGCTGCTGCTGTCCTGCGGTGAAAGCGTGCCTAAAACGTGTACCTGTTCCGGCTCAATGGCGACTTCTTCCTGAGCTTCCCGCAGCGCGGTGGCAATAATTGAGGTATCCGTTGCATCGGCTGCGCCGCCGGGAAAGGCGACCTGACCGGGGTGTTTGCGCAGCTGATCGGAACGGCGCGTCAGTAAGATTGTCGGCTCTTTCCGGCAGATAATCGGAATTAAGACGGCGGCGTGACGGGTTCCGCGCAATGCGGGGGCAGGCATACGCGGTTGCTGCAACTGAAAACGCAGGATGAAATCTTCCACCGCGGGGGAAAAAGTCTGCACGGGTGCGTGTTGTTCCAGCAAAGTCACGGCTGAACGTCTCCTAACTGAGGCAGTATGCGGGCAATTTTATCGAACGTTTCCTGATATTCTGCCTGTTCCTGGCTGTCGGCCACAATCCCGCCGCCTGCCCAGCAGTAAATTTTCCCTTTCGCCGTCAGCAGCGTGCGGATGGTGATATTACTGTCCATCGTGCCGCAGCAACTGATGTATGCAATGCTGCCGCAGTAACCGTTGCGTCGCTGTGGCTCAAGCTCTTCGATGATTTCCATTGCGCGGACTTTCGGTGCACCGGTAATTGAGCCGCCAGGAAAACAGGCGCGCAGCAACGCACTGGCGTGGCACGCTTCCGGCAGTTCTGCGGTGATGGTACTTACAAGATGATGAACCGCAGGGAAAGGCTCGACTTTGAATAATTCGGGAACGCGCACGCTGCCCGGCGTGGCAACGCGGCCAATGTCATTTCGCAATAAATCGACGATCATCAGATTTTCCGCACGATCTTTTTCCGATGCCGCCAGACGCTCAGCCTGACGCACATCTTCTGCGGGATCCTCGCTGCGCGGCAACGTCCCTTTAATCGGGCGCGTCTGGATCTGATGGTCTTTCAGCCAGATGAAGCGTTCAGGCGACAGACTGATCACCGTATTTTCAGCTAAACGCAGAAACGCCGAGAAGGGGGCTCGATTTGCACTATTCAGCTGCAAAAATGCCTGCCACTCGTCGCCGGAATAGTGTGTCGAAAATCGCTGCGCGAGGTTAATCTGATAGCAATCACCACTGTGAATGTATTCCTGAATCTGGCGGAATTTTTCACCGTATGCCCCGCGGCTCATGTTGGACTGCCACGGCGCTTTCAGCCGGAAAGGTTGCGCGGCGGTGGCCTTCTGTTGCGCCAGCCAGTGCAGGCGGACGGAAACGTCATGGTGGCAAATCAGCATCACACGTTGCAGATGGTGATCGGCGATCAGCGCCCAGTCATAAATACCCACCGCCATATCCGGCAGGGCGATGTCCTGTTCTGCCGTGTCGGGCAGTGCCTCAATACGCCGTCCTAAATCATAGCCAAACAACCCGAGCGCGCCGCCCAGAAACGGAAAATCAGGCGAGCTTTCCGCCTGCAAACCGGATGCCGATAGGTATTCCTCCAGCAGGGCAAACGGATCGTCTTTCCGTGACGTCACTTCACCGTTTTGCTCAACCTGCGTGATCTCACCGCGCGTCGTCAGTGTGATCAGCGGATCCGCCACCAGAATATCAAAGCGGTTATGCTGATGCTGCGCAGAGCCGGAATGCAAAAGCATGGCCCACGGCAAAGCTGAGAGCGCAGAAAATTGTTCGGACAGCGCATCGGGATGATAAGGCAAAGTATGAAAATTTACGGAACGGGTGGATTGCATGGCAGGTAAGAGCTTCCGGGCGCAATTAAAACGTATTATAGCGCCGATCCTAACATAGATTCGGCTGCCTGAAAGCAGCACAGGCGATTTGCAGCAATAAGGCGTATACTGTGCAACCCCGCAGCCTGCGGGCCGATTTAACGTACAACAGGAATCTCCCATGCTGACAGGTATGCCTTCATTATCACATTCCGAACAAGAACAGGCCGCCGATCGTATCCGCCAGTTAATGGAAACCGGAATGAGCAGCGGCGAAGCCATTGCAACCGTTGCGGAAGAAATCCGTGAAACGCACAAAGGCGATCGCGTGACCGTTATCTTTGATGACGAAGACGAGTAAATTTCCGCTCTGATAAGCACATATCAGGCATAAAAAACCGGACCCTTTGCGGAGTCCGGTTTTTTTTCATCTTTATTCAGGCATCAGCCTTTAACGGTGACCGCCGCTGCGGCTTGTTTCGCCTGCTCAACCGCGTCTTCAACGTTCTCGGCAATCGCCAGCGCCACGCCCAGACGGCGTTTGCCGCTGATTTCCGGTTTACCGAACAGACGGATCTGATTGAAACCCGTCAGCGCGTTTTCCAGCCCGCTGAAAGAAACGTTGTTGCTGGTCAGTTCCGGCAGGATAACCGCGGAAGCCGACGGGCCGAACTGGCGGATTTTCCCGACCGGCAGACCTAAGAATGCGCGAACGTGCAGGGCGAACTCGGACAGATCCTGAGAAATCAGTGTGACCATTCCGGTATCGTGCGGACGCGGTGACACTTCGCTGAAAATCACTTCATCGCCACAGACAAACAGCTCAACGCCAAACAGCCCTTTGCCGCCCAGCGCCTTCACCACTTTTTCCGCGATATCTTTCGCGCGCTGCAATGCTAGTTCGGTCATTTGCTGTGGCTGCCAGGATTCACGGTAATCGCCATCTTCCTGACGGTGCCCGATTGGCGCGCAGAAATGAATGCCGTCAATGGCGCTGATAGTCAGCAGCGTAATTTCAAAATCAAACTTCACCAGACCTTCAACAATGACGCGTCCGCCACCGGCACGGCCACCTTGCTGGGCATAATCCCAGGCTGTTTGTAACTGCTCAGCGCTGCGGATGAGGCTCTGGCCTTTACCGGATGAACTCATCACCGGTTTGATGATGCACGGGTAACCGATTGCGTCTACGGCCTGACGGAAAGTCGCTTCGTCGTCAGCAAACTGATACGTCGATGTCGGAAGTTTCAGGGTTTCCGCGGCCAGACGACGGATGCCTTCACGGTTCATGGTCAGACGCGTCGCTTCGGCGCACGGCACCACGTTATGGCCCTGTTTTTCCAGCTCGACCAGCATGCTGGTGGCAATAGCTTCAATTTCCGGCACGATAAAATCAGGGCGTTCGTTTTCAATAACGGCTTTCAGCGCATCGCCATCGAGCATGTTAATAACATGGCTGCGGTGAGCGACCTGCATGGCGGGTGCATCCGCGTAGCGATCGACAGCGATCACTTCCAGACCCAGGCGCTGACATTCGATCGCCACTTCCTTACCCAGCTCGCCAGAGCCTAACAACATGACGCGGGTGGCGCCGGTGCGCAGTGCAGTACCAATGGTTAACATAGCTTCGTACCCAGATCTTTGATGAAGGAAAGTAAGAATTTCGGGCCGCAGTATATCTGAAATTATCGGGGACGAAAACGATTGCGCAGTGTGTTTGAAAAATTCCCTGCATATGTCAGAAGGGGATTTACAGGATTTTTTAAGCCGGTTTTCTGCTGTTTAAGGCAGTCTGCGGGCGTCTCTGTTATCATTTAGCAAACCATGGCGCCAGATCTTCTGCCGCTGCCCCGATTTTTGCCTCACATAAAGAGTTATCGCCTTGAGCACGCATTCCTTTTCTGTCCTGACATTGCCCGCTGAGCAACTTTCCAACCTGAATGAACTGGGTTACACCGAAATGACCCCGATTCAGGAAGCCTCTTTGCCCGCTATCCTGCAAGGTCAGGACGTCCGCGCCAAAGCCAAAACCGGCAGTGGTAAAACAGCCGCTTTCGGCATTGGTTTGCTGAACAGCATCACCGTTTCACAGTTTGTGGCGCAGGCGCTGGTGCTTTGTCCGACGCGCGAACTGGCCGATCAGGTCAGTAAAGAATTACGTCGTCTGGCGCGTTTTACCCAGAACATCAAAATCCTGACCCTTTGCGGTGGCCAGTCAATCGGCCCTCAGAACGAATCGCTGGTCCGTCAGCCACACATCGTGGTCGGCACGCCGGGCCGTATTCAGGAACACCTGCGCAAAGGCACGCTGAAGCTGGATGATCTGAAAGTGCTGGTACTCGATGAAGCCGACCGCATGCTGGACATGGGTTTTAGTGAAGATATCGAAGATGTGGTCAGCTATACGCCGCAAACCCGCCAGACGCTGCTGTTCTCCGCGACGTATCCGGACGGCATTGAACGCATCAGCTCCAAATTCCAGCGCGAACCGCTGAAAGTGGAAATTGAAGGCGAAGATGATGTGGCAGACATCAAGCAGGTGTTTATCGAAGCGGATAAACATCAGCGTTTATCCCTGCTGGCGGCGGTGTTGTACCAGCATCAGCCGACATCGTGCGTGGTGTTCTGCAATACCAAGCGTGACTGCCAGGAAGTGTGTGACGCGCTGGCGGCCAAAGGGATCAGTGCGCTGGCGCTGAACGGCGACCTCGAGCAGCGTGACCGTGACCGTGTACTGGTGCGTTTCTCCAATGGCAGCTGCCGTGTGCTGGTCG
The DNA here is from genome assembly GCF_017655185.1 of Rahnella sp. ChDrAdgB13. NCBI lineage: Bacteria > Pseudomonadati > Pseudomonadota > Gammaproteobacteria > Enterobacterales > Yersiniaceae > Rahnella > Rahnella sp. ChDrAdgB13. The sequence goes on from NZ_JAEMGT010000065.1 coordinate 9,445, forward strand.
CAACCGACGTTGCGGCGCGCGGGCTGGACATCAAACAGTTAGGTCTGGTCATCAACTATGAACTGTCTTTCGACCCGGAAGTTCACGTTCACCGTGTAGGCCGTACAGGGCGTGCGGGAACCAGCGGTCTGGCGGTCAGTCTGGTGACTCCGCAGGAAATGCCACGCGTAACGGCGCTGGAAGATTACACCCGTCAGCGGTTCACCTGGCAACCTGCCGCGCAGGCGCTGGCGGCAACGCCGGTGGCGCTGGATGCTGAAATGGCCACGCTGTGTATCGACGGTGGTCGTAAAGCCAAAATCCGTCCCGGCGATATTCTCGGCGCGCTGACCGGCGATGCCGGGCTGACCGCGGCAGAAGTCGGTAAAATTGATATGTTCCCGATCCACGCTTACGTTGCTATCCGTCAGAAGAGTGCGAAGAAAGCCCTGCAACGCCTGCTGGAAGGGAAAATCAAAGGCAAAAACTGCAAAGCGATTATTTTGCGCTAAAAGAGTTATATCGCGTTTTGCATTGTTCGTCTGATTGTTAATGTTGTGTTATTGGCTTGTTGATGATTATATTGTCTGACACAAGTGATGACCTTTCGGTTTGTATGGTTATTGTTCCGGCAAGGTCAGCGTAATAAAAGACAAAGACTGGGAAGACGAACGATGAAAAAGATAATCTTGAGCGCGGTAATGGCAGTCGCAGGAATGAGCGGTCTGGTCCAGACTGCTCAGGCCGATGAGCCTGAAGTGAGAACGGCGACGGTCACACCTTGCGCGAATGCGACGAAAGATGAACTCGCGGCGCTGGTGAAACGCGATTTTCTGCAAAACCGCATTCCGCGCTGGGATGCTGATAAAAAAGCGCTCGGCACCTCAACGCCGGTTGCATGGGTTGATGCCGGCAGCATCACCGGTGATAACAAGAAATGGGATATCCCGCTGAAAGTCCGCGGTGATCATGCCGACAAGACCTACGACGTCACGCTTAACTGCCAGCTCGGTGAAATCAGTTACAGCACGCCGGTCTGAGTTTTTCCCCTGCGCCCGCAACCCCTGACGGGCGCACATTCCCGCTAATTCCCGCACATTCCGTCTCTTGGTTTCCCCGTCTAAACCTGTCACTCTTGTCACACCATAAAGAGGACAAAGAGATCCGAGATGATGACACCTCCAAAGGCTGAAAAACGCCCGCAAACACTGAGCGTACACGGGGATGACCGTGTCGATAATTACTACTGGCTGCGTGACGATGACCGCGCCGATCCTCAGGTTCTGGCGTATCTGACGGCAGAAAACGAATACACCGATCAGGCGATGCTGCCGCATCAGGCGCTGCGTGAAACGCTTTACGGGGAAATGGTCGCGCGCATTGCGCAGCAGGATCACTCCGTTCCTTACGTCAAACACGGCTACCGTTATCAGACCCGCTACGAGCCGGGCAACGAATACGCAATTTATCTGCGTCAGCCCGCCGCCGAACATGAACAATGGCAGACGCTGATCGACGGAAATGAACGTGCCAGCGATGGCGAGTTTTATACGCTGGGCGGCTTAGACATTAGCCCGGACAATAAACTCATGGCCGTGGCCGAAGATTTCCTGTCCCGCCGCCAGTACGACATTCGCATTAAAAATCTGGATGATGAAACCTGGACTGACGATCTGCTGAAAAACACTTCCGGCAGCAGCGAATGGGCAAACGATTCTCAGACGCTGTATTACGTTCGTAAGCATAAGAAAACGTTGCTGCCGTATCAGGTTTACCGCCACGTCGTCGGCACAGATCCGAAAACGGACAAACTGGTTTACGAAGAAAAAGACGACACGTTTTACGTCGGGCTGGATAAAACCACCTCAGAAAAATACATCCTGATCCACCTCGACAGCACCACGACGTCCGAGATCCTGCTGCTGGATGCCGATGATCCGCAGGCGACGCCGAAAGTGTTCCTGTCGCGCCGTAAAGATCATGAATACGCGCTCGATCATTATCTGGACCACTTCTATATCCGTTCGAACAAAGACGGTAAAAACTTTGGTCTCTATAAAAGTGTAAACGCCACCGAGCCGCAGTGGCAGACGCTGATCGCACCGCGCATTGAAGTCATGCTCGAAGGTTTTAGTTTGTTCCGCGACTGGCTGGTGGTAGAAGAACGCCATCAGGGGCTGACGCAGCTACGCCAGATCCACTGGACCAGCGGTGAGGAAAAATCACTGGCATTTGATGACCCTACGTATACCACCTGGTTGGCGTACAACCCGGAACCGGATACGTCGTTGCTGCGTTACGGCTACTCGTCGATGACCATGCCAAGTTCGCTCTTTGAGCTGGATCTCGACACGCATGACCGTACGTTGCTCAAACAGCAGGAAGTGAAAGATTTTGATGCGACGAATTACCGCAGCGAACGCGTCTGGGTCACAGCGCGCGACGGCGTGAAAGTCCCGGTTTCACTGGTTTACCGCCGTGAATTGTTCAAGCCAAACACAAATCCGTTACTGGTTTACGGCTACGGCTCTTACGGCAGCAGCATGGATCCGGCTTTCAGCGGCAGCCGCCTGAGCCTTCTCGACAGAGGCTTTGTTTTCGCACTGGCCCATATCCGTGGCGGCGCAGAACTGGGCCAGCAATGGTATGACGATGGCAAACTGTTTAACAAACTCAACACGTTCCACGATTTCATCGATGTAACAAAAGAACTGGTGGCTGAAGGTTACGGCGATGCAGGGCAGGTTTACGCGATGGGCGGCAGCGCCGGTGGTTTGCTGATGGGCGCGGTAATTAATCAGGCTCCAGATTTATTCCACGGCATCGTTGCACAGGTTCCTTTTGTCGACGTTGTCACCACCATGCTCGATGAGTCAATTCCGCTGACGACCGGCGAGTATGACGAGTGGGGTAATCCTAACGACAAAGCGTATTACGACTATATGTTGCAATACAGCCCGTATGATCAGGTGCGTGCGCAGGCTTATCCGCACATGCTGGTGACTACCGGTTTGCATGATTCACAGGTGCAATACTGGGAACCGGCGAAGTGGGTTGCGAAACTGCGTGATGTCAAAACTGACGACAATCAGCTGCTGATGCACACGGATATGGATTCCGGCCACGGAGGTAAATCTGGGCGCTTCAAGGCTTACGAAGATATCGCGCTGGAATATGCCTTTGTTCTGTCGCTGGCAGCGAAAAAATAACAGGTTCCCCCCGAAATAATTCAAGTCGCAGGAAGGCGGCAAGTGAGCGCAGCTAACGCATCTGCGGCTTGAAGTATGAGGGGGAATAAAAAAACCCGCGTTCAGCGGGTTTATTCTACGAAGGAACTTTATCAGGCAGCTGCTTTCTTGGCTTTTTTCTCAGCCTTCTTCTCAGCAGGGGTCTTCAGTGGCTTTTTCTTCGCATTTTTTTTGCTATCCATTCCTTTACTCATAATCGCCTCTCTTTAAAGCTGGTGGATTGGGTTGCTCAGCTATTTACTGCCTATTTCGTGTCAGTTGCAAGCAGCTTTGTACGATTTCTTTTGTCATCTTCGCAGTTTTCGTTTCACGGGCAGCAAGCTTGCAAGCTAAATTGCGTGATAAGTATGCGAACAGCATATGAAATAACGATTTTTGGTCATAACAACTTGTCGCGGCGGAACCGATGCGCTGTTATTAACAGGCGAGCACATCAATCAATACACTGGCCGAATAGAACAGGAAATGTCATGCCAAAATTAAAAGGGTTGTATCCGCCTCTGGAAGCGTATGCCAGCGGCATGCTTGATACGGGCGATGGACACCAGATTTACTGGGAACGCAGCGGAAACCCGGAAGGTAAACCAGCGGTATTTCTGCACGGCGGGCCGGGCGGGGGCTGCTCATCGGTTCACCGGCAACTTTTTGATCCCAATGATTATGACGTCATGCTGTTTGACCAGCGTGGCTGCGGGCGTTCAAAACCTCACGCCAGTCTTGACAACAACACGACCTGGCATCTGGTCGAAGACATTGAACGCTTGCGTAAATTAGCGGGTGTCGAGAAATGGCTGGTGTTTGGCGGTTCGTGGGGATCAACGCTCGCACTTGCTTATGCTGAAACGCATCCTGAACGTGTCAGCGAAATGGTTCTGCGCGGTATTTTTACCCTGCGTAAGCAGGAACTGACCTGGTATTACCAGGATGGCGCATCCCGTTTCTTCCCTGAAAAATGGCAGCGTATTTTGTCGATTTTAGATGATGAGGAACGCAAGGATGTCATCGCCGCCTATCGTGCACGCCTGACGTCGGCAGATCTCGCCGTTCAGCTGGAAGCCGCGAAAATCTGGAGCTTGTGGGAAGGGGAGACTGTGACGCTTCTGCCTGCGGAAGGTTCGTCATCTTTCGGCGAGGATGACTTCGCGCTGGCGTTTGCCCGCATCGAAAACCATTACTTCACGCATCTGGGTTTTCTGGACAGCGACGATCAGCTTTTGCGCAATGTAGATCGCATCCGCCATATTCCCGCCGTTATTGTCCACGGCCGCTACGATATGGCCTGTCAGGTGCAAAACGCCTGGGACCTGGCACAGATCTGGCCGGAAGCGGAACTGCACATCATCGAAGGGGCAGGGCATTCGTTTGACGAGCCTGGGATCCTCGATCAATTGATCCGTACTAACCAGCGTTTCGCCACCCGGCGTTAACGTTTTCTGTGCTCCCGTTTACCCGCAAAGCCGTCGCTTATTTTTGCTTAGGTTCGTAAGGTAAACGGGAAAATTTATGTGATTCCCCGCGATAAAACATGACCCGTTCACGAAAGTAAGTGCGCAAATGCGCAGGTTGCTCGCGTTCAGCCATCTCAGCCACAACAGGCATATTGTAACGTTCCTTAAAAGCGACAGCTGATGCGGCGAGATCGACGTTAATGCGGTCCATCTCGTCTTTGCTGATTTCGGCCAGATTGATGCTCATTGTTGTTTCCTGCTAAACCATTTCGCCGCATTGTACCCGACACCCTGCGCAGGGTGAATGTTGTCTTTAGAATTTTATTATCCCCTGTGTTGTTGGCGCGATTCCCTGGTGTTATTGAGTAAATAAGAATTATTCCCGAAATCTAAGTGATAATTATATTCAACTGAAAGAGTAAAGCAGGGTATTTAAATAAGAATGATTCTTTTTAATAACATCCTTTATGTTAATGATTATCATTAGTGCATATTTTAATGAAAATAAATTTCATTAAATTCAATGTGTTAATTTATATTGTTGCCTGCATGATTAATAATGTGAATCGGGTGTTTTTATTTTGTATTGATGCGGGCATAATGCGGGTAAATAACCCCATTCATCTGCCTTAATTTATTTTATGGAGCCGTATCATGCTTAAAAAAGAAATGATCGACCAGCTGAACGAACAGCTGAACCTCGAGTTTTACTCTGCCAATTTATATTTGCAGATGAGTGCATGGTGCAGCGATAAAGGCTACGAAGGCGCAGCGGCGTTCCTGAAACAGCACTCCATGGAGGAAATGGATCACATGCATCGCCTGTTCAAATACGTCAGCGATACCGGCGCATTACCTCTGCTGGGCGCGATTGCTGCTCCGCCGGTGTCGTTTGAATCTCTGACTGATTTGTTCAAACAAACCTATGAGCATGAGCAACTGATCACCCAGAAAATCAACGAACTGGCCGATTTGTCCATGACGCTGAAAGACTATTCTTCTTTCAACTTCCTGCAATGGTACGTTGCTGAACAGCATGAAGAAGAAACGTTGTTCAAATCCGTTCTCGATAAACTGGCTCTGGTCAGCAACACCGGTAACGGCCTGTTCTTCGTGGATAAAGACCTGAAGAACATGGTTGCACAGGCTCCGGCAGGCTAATTTTCCTGTGGTTGTGGTTCATAAAAACGCAGAGTGCTCAGGCCTCTGCGTTTTTTTATGTTTTTTTGACAAACGTTTTGGAGCGGTTTGCGATAAAGTGACGGCGTTATAAATTCATCGTTAAGCAAGCCAAGGAATTATCGTGTTCAAAAAAACCACTTCTCTTTGCCGTGCACTGGCAGTCTCAGCTGTTTTGCTGGGCGGATTTATCTCACAGCAGGCTTCTGCCCACGCACACCTGAAAACAGAAACGCCCGCCGCCGACACCGTTGTCACCGTCAGCCCGTCCGAATTGTCACTGGGCTTTAGCGAAGGCATCGAACCTAATTTCAGCAAAATTACGCTGACCGACGCAGAAAATAAAACCGTTAAAACCGGTTCTATGACGCTCGCGGCGAATGACAATACTCAGGCGGTTCTCCCGCTTCCGGAAACGCTGAAGTCGGGTAAATACCTGGTAACGTGGAGCGTTGTCTCCGTTGATGGTCATAAAACACACGGTCAGTACAGCTTTACCGTTAAATAAACGATGAGCCTGACTGCCATGTTTGTCCTGTGCCGGTTTGTCCACTTTGCTTCACTAATGCAAATTTTTGGGTTGAGCGTCTTTTGCTCCTTACTGGCACCCCAGGGCTTTTCTGCCGTATTGCTGCGTAAAAATCAGTCTCTGATGATGTGGTCCGGCATTCTGGCGGCGGTGACGTCGGTGGGAATGCTCGCAATTCAGGCCGCGCAGATGGGAAACGGTTGGGGTGACGGGCTGAACCTGAACGTCTGGCTGCTGGTGCTCACGACGTCGTTTGGTGACGTCTGGCGGTGGCATCTTTTACTGACGGCAGCATTATTGCTGGTCATGCTGATGGACTGGTTGCCGGAACGCAACGTGATCATCTTTTTGTGCGCCCTCGGTTTACTGATGAGCCAGGCGCTGATCGGCCATGCGGCGATGCATGATGGCGCGCTGGGGCTGTTACATCGGACTAATCATGTCGTGCATCTGCTCAGCGCGGCTTACTGGTTCGGATGCTTATACCCGCTGCTGACCTGCATGTTATATACGCGACAACCTGCGACACGCCCTTATGCGATTGCCACGCTTATCCGGTTTTCGGTCTGGGGCCACGCCGCCGTCGCGCTGGTTATCCTGACCGGTATTCTGAATACCGTGATTGTTTTGCAACGCTGGCCGGTCGATATGACCTCGCTTTATCAGCGTCTTCTGGTCATCAAAGTGGCGCTGGTCGGGATCATGTGCGGGATCGCCATTTTCAACCGTTACCGGCTGGTGCCGTTAATGGGTAAACAGCCGGAGCTGGCCCAGCGCCATTTCATCATGATGACGTGGCTCGAATGGGGGCTGGCGTTATTGGTTTTACTGGCGGTGAGCTGGTTTGCGACACTTGCACCGGGCTGAAAAGCATGAAGAATTTACTATTTACTGAGGAAAAATCATGAGGAAAACACTGCTCGCCTGCGTATTGCTAACCTTATCTGCCAGCAGTTTTGCGGCGCCGCAGGTTGAAACGATCAGTCGCCTGCAATATGGCAAAGCCTGGGCTTTTACGCGTGAAGAAGTCATGCTGCAATGCCGTCCCGGTAACGCGCTATATATCATTAACGACAGTACACTGGCGCAATATCCTCTGAACGACGTCGCCAAAGAGCAGGTTAAAAACCGCCAGGTTCAGGCCGTGCCGCTGGAGAAAATCTGGCTAGACGATCCGGCTAATCCGGGGCAAAAAATGAGCCTCGCGCCGTTTATCGCCAAAGCCGAGACGCTTTGCTGAATCGCCGTGCAGCCGGTAACTGCCTGATGTTAATCCTATGTTTTGCGTATGTTGTCACACAATGAGAATAATACATCATTGTTATTATCACTATGTTTCAAACTGAGTGGAAAATAGTCAGGCCTCGGCTACTCTTTAAGTTGTACGGCTTAACCGCCTGCATTAATGCCAACTTTTAGCGCACGGCTCTCTCCCAAGAGCCATTTCCCTAGACCGAATATAGGAATCGTATTCGGTCTTTTTTTTGCCTGTTTTTTAAATCAGTAAGTTACACCTCTTCCTGCTTTTTCCATAACTGCAAATGAGCTCTTTTAGCCGTAGCCTATTCCCAGTGGATTTCGCCAGTCATTCAAGCAGTTTTGCACGCGTCCAGGGTTGTTTACCTGTGATTTGCGTGGCGATATGTTCGATGAATTGCTGCGTGGATGCTTTCTTGCCAAAGCTCATCAGGGACAGAGGAAGAATAAGAAGAATAACTAATGGAGTGAATGTGAAATAGTGCATGTCACGGCTGCGTTGTGTATACAAAAAGATTCCGCTGCAAAGACTGCCGAGGATTAACCCTGAGATCACTTCACTGACGGAATGAGCATGCAGTGCGACCCGGCTGATACCCACCATAATGGCAATAAAATACCCAACAGCAATCATCAGCCTGCGTCTGTCGGGGTGAAAACGTTGGCTTATCAGCCAGAACATCACCGGCCATAAAGTGGCAGACATCGTGGTATGTCCGCTGAAGCCTGTAAAATTAAATGTACTGCTGCCAATGCCCCAGGCGAGAAACAGGAGTTTTGAAATGCTCACTGCAAGACCCGAAATCCCCAGAGTAATCAGCCAAATTAATGCCGTGGCCGGGCCATCAGCTTTCCACAGCATAAATAAAGCGAGGGTTATTCCGGTAGGTAAAATGAGCATACTGTCGCCAAAATAGGTCAGGATATTCCAAAGCAAGACGTAGCCCTCGAAGATAAATAATAAATTCTTCTAAAGAATCAATCGGAAAGTGTATCAGCAGAGGGTTTTTAACCAAAAGGGATTAGCTTCTCTCACTCCATTTTCAGACTGCAACCCGATTTTTACAGGATTACACGCTTTGTAAACCTGGTAATACAGTCCTAATTTATTGTATTACTTGAAATAATTATTGTTTGTATTGCAGTTAGGGAGTGACCGTTTTAACTTTGATATTCCACCACAATGAGAGGAAAGGAAAATGAAAGCTGCTGTTGTCAATAAAGACCATTCTGTTGATGTCGTTGAGAAAACTCTGCGTGCATTGGAGCATGGTGAAGCACTTTTACAGATGGAGTGCTGTGGTGTTTGTCATACGGATTTACATGTAAAAAATGGGGATTTTGGTGACAAGACTGGCGTGATCCTTGGCCATGAAGGCATTGGTATCGTTAAGAAAATTGGTCCGGGTGTGACTGCGCTGAAAGTGGGTGATCGCGCGAGCGTCGCCTGGTTCTTTAAAGGCTGCGGACATTGCGAGTACTGTACCACCGGCAATGAAACACTCTGTCGTCAGGTTGTGAATGCGGGTTATACCGCGGACGGTGGCATGGCTGAAGAATGTATCGTTTCAGCAGATTATGCAGTGAAAGTGCCGGATGGTCTGGAATCCGCTGCAGCCAGCAGTGTGACTTGCGCAGGCGTAACAACGTATAAAGCTGTGAAAGTTTCAGGTATCCAACCGGGTAAATGGATTGCCATTTATGGATTGGGTGGCCTGGGAAATCTGGCGTTGCAATATGCTAAGAATGTGTTTAATGCAAAAGTTATTGCAATTGATGTGAACGATCTGCAATTAGAGTTTGCTGCCGAAATGGGCGCAGATTTGACCATCAATATGCTAAAAGACGATGCTGCAAAGATCATTCAGGAAAAAGTGGGGGGTGCTCACGCCGCAGTTGTCACGGCAACAGCGAAATCGGCATTCAATTCTGCCGTTGATGCCATGCGTGCCGGTGGACGTATCGTCGCAGTGGGGTTGCCTCCTGAATCCATGAGTCTGAACATTCCGCGTCTGGTTCTGGACGGTATTCAGGTTGTCGGTTCGCTGGTTGGCACACGTGAGGATTTGGCGGAAGCATTCCAGTTTGCCGCAGAAGGTAAAGTCGTACCAAAAGTCACTAAACGTCCATTGGGTGATATCAATGCTATTTTCCGCGAAATGGAACAAGGCAAAATTAAAGGCAGAATGGTGATCGATTTTACGCATAAGTAAAATTTCCATCATGTGAGTGGCGCTGCTGGAAATACTACGGCGTCACTCATGGCATATCATCGTGATAATGTCAGTGATTCAGCAGATAAAAAAAAAGCCCGCTCGGGGCGGGCTGAAAGGGGTATTACGAGGGTCTTACACACTATGAAGGACAGTTCATAGTGGACACAGGAGAAGGAATGTCTTCCTCGGGAATAAAGGTAACAAACCTAATGTCGATTTATGTCAAACCAGAGTAAGTTTACTCTGCAACATGTAACTCCCACCAATACAGGTTTACATAAAACGTTATACTCAACCCTGACATTTCTGCGCCATCAAGCGAGATACAGCCACCAGAGCCCTGCATGACAAGGAGCTTTATGAAATATTGGTTAGGTTCTGTCGTCATTATGCTGATTATTGTAATCAACGGTCCGTGGATAAACCGTCATATTCCCGCTGAATATAATCCGTTCGCGCCAATTGCCCTTAATGACCCTCCAACGTTAATTACCCGCTATAAAATGTGGAAACTGGACAAGAACCCGCAGGCTTGTATGGCGGTACTTGAGAGGGTTCAGCAAGATGGCGGATTAATATTCAGTAATCCAGGCAAGATGAGCGGTAAATGCCCTTTGGATAATCCAGTAAGAGTTAGGGCATTGGGTGGCGTCGCTTTAAGTTCGAGCTTTCTGGCGAGTTGTCGCCTTGCGCTGAGTAGCGCGATGTTTGTCTCGCAGGTCGCAAAACCGCTGGCGCAGCAAAAACTGGGAACGCCGTTAATTCGTATCGAGCATCTGGGCAGCTATGCCTGTCGTAACATGTATAACAAACCGGATGCCCGTTTGAGCGAACACGCTACGGCAGAAGCACTGGATGTTTCCGGATTCCAGCTGATGGATGGACGGCATTTGACTGTGCTGAAACAGTGGCCTAAGGAGGGCGCGGAAGCGGACTATATGCATACCATATTTGCTGAAAGCTGCGGATATTTTGGCAATTCCATCGGACCCGAATATAACGCAGCGCATGCCAATCACTTTCACTTTGGCATGCGCTTGTTTGGTTTTTGCCGCTAGTTATTCATCGGCTAAATAACGTTCGGCGAGACGTGCCCAGTACGCAACACCGAAACTTAAGCTTTCATCATTAAAGTTGTAGGCAGGGTTATGGAGAACGGCGCTGTCGCCATTCCCAAGGCGCAGGAAGCAGCCGGGTTTTTGTTGAAGGAAATACGCAAAATCTTCACTGCCGGAAATAGGGGCCAGATTTTCGACCACATTCTCTTCACCGACCAGCTCTTTTGCGACCTCCAGTGCGAACGCCGTTTCTTTATCATGATTAACCAGCACCGGATATCCTGGTACATATTCAATCTCAGCACGTGCTCCATAGGCAGTGGCATGGTTAGATACCAGGGTGCGAATACGTTCCTCCAGTATTTTTCGCACATCTGCATCAAATGAACGAACGCTCATTTCAAGGCGAGCTGTTTCTGGGATCACGTTGGCCGCATGCCCTGAATGTAAAGAGCCGATGGTGACAACGGCTGTTTCATTGGGATCTATGTTCCGGGAAATAATGGATTGGAGCGTCACAACCAGGCTGCTGGCGACCAGAATCGGGTCGACGGTCATATGAGGGCGCGCAGCATGACCGCCTTTGCCGTGGATCGTGATATTTACCGTATCGCAGGCCGCCATAAACGGGCCTGAACGGAACATCATTTTTCCAACCGGATAACCGGGGTGATTGTGCAGGCCGTATACCGCGTCACAGGGAAAACGCTCGAACAATTGCTCGGCCAGCATGCGTTCTGCGCCACTGTTAAAACCAATTTCTTCAGCGGGTTGGAAAATCAGGTTCACAGTGCCTGAGAAATTTTTGCTGCGCGCCAGTTGCTCGGCGGCTCCCAGCAGCATGGCGGTATGGCCATCGTGGCCGCAGGCGTGCATTTTCCCCGGTGACTGACTCGCATAACTGACACCTGTCAGTTCAGTGATAGGCAGGGCGTCCATATCTGCACGGATACCGATACTGCGTTTACCCGTCCCCAGAGTCATTGAACCGATAACCCCGTGACCACCGACGCCGGACGTGACTTTAAACCCCAGAGACTGCAGCTTCTCAGCGACTAAAGCAGCAGTGTCGGATTCTTCATTAGAAAGCTCAGGATTCTGATGCAGGTGTTGACGAACTTCGCGCAGCCCCGGAACAAGGTCGGCCACGTCAGCGATGGTGCAAAATGATTTATTATTCATTATGAGGATCTGTTTTTGCCAGGAAGATATCCGGCCTTAAGACCGGTGCCGCGTCATTACAGGGAACAGAATGCAATGCGAGAACCCGGCTGGCAATCAATTAATCAGTGAGAAAACTGGATTTTTGAAATTATGGAATGTTCAATTCAATCACGGTATGTAATTGATGTAAAAAGCTAAAGTTTTTACGAGATGTTGCGCAATTAATGATTTTGACTCTGGACGCTCCGACGCCACATCTATACCGTTGTATTTGTTTGTACCGGCACAGGCAGATTTTAAAAAATATCAGGCAAATGCTATGCATCCGCCTGATATGACGTCTCAAGATAATGAAGGTGTCTGAGAGGAGATAAAGAGGATTAAGCGGGCATATAGCTAATGGAATGCTCCAGAGAATCGCACTGGGAATCGATAAGTACATTCCAGATCCCTTTATAAGGGATGCCAACATAGGCCGTATTTTGCTCGTTAACCGTCAAAATATCGCCGAAACCTGAGTGGCGTCCATTTCGCTCAATATCATTTTCACACATCAGATGGATGTGGCATTTTTCTGAACAACGAATGACGACTGTGTCGCCACCAAACAGACTCAGTCTGGCTCGAATGATAGGCATGACTTTCCCCCAATGAAGATAAAGCACCTGAAATACGCTATAACCGAACACTGCCAGGTTTTACGTCACCCAGACCAGGAGTGATTTTGGTCACATAACGCTCTTTAACCTATAAAACCAGAGTAAAGCAGGGGGAATAATGACTTTAATCAAAACTTGTAAGACTCTTCTGAAGATTAATTATTCGTCAGTCATGCAGCTGTAAATGAAAATGACCATACTTTTAACAATGCAGGGTGAATGTAGGTACGCGGTTAATGACCGGTGAGAAATTCATTTGGATGCTAACATCCAGAGATTATCTTTCTATGCAGTGATGAAGTGTATTCATTCGTTACAGGGTAATAAATTAGCTGCTTTTTCTTTCACAAGCTGACACCCTATAGGTGTATAGCATGTGCGTGCGCTTGAAATTGATTATTATCGGATTTTTTACCGTCTCACACGCGCACAATGCGGGTGATGAAAAAAACGTGCGCTACACTTTCTTATTTTCTCCAGTTATAAGGGCATCGGATGATTTGCTCCGAAAAATTCAAATATTTCAGAAACTTCAGCGCATTAGCTCTGGTTCTGAATGCGACTTTTAGCCTGCCGGTACACGCGGATGACTCGCAGTTACGGGCATGTGGCAATGCAAAAACGGCCAAAGACTGCCAGTTACCTTTTCAACAGGGGTTTTCGGCTGTTCAGGTAGGGTTATCACGTGAGCCACTATGGGGCTATCTTGATACCACCGGGCACATGGCAATCAAACCTGATTTCAGCGACGCGCGCGGATTTGTTCATGATCTCGCCGTTGTTAAAAAAGGTGATCAATACGGTTACATCGATAAGAAAGGCCACTGGGTCATTGAGCCGCGTTTTACCCGCGCAACCGATTTCAATGCACAGGGTACTGCGCTGGTCATCACGGATAACCGTCTGGCATTAATTGACCGCAAAGGTGCCGTTGTGAAAACGCTGCCTTTTGCTGTTTCTCTCGACACCCATGGTTTTGCGGGCGGACAGGCGCTGGCAAGCGTCCAAACTCAGGTTTCCCCTACGCTGTGGAATGCTGCAACCGATCGCTCCCTTTCTCTGCCTGACGATGTGATGGCGCTCGATCTGCCGCAGTCCGGGCTTATCCCCGCTAAAAAGCGTGATTCCGCAAATGACGGTTACTGGGGGTATCTGGACGAAAACGGTGACTGGGCAATTGACCCGATGATCCTGAAAGCGCGCGATGAGCCTCAGCTTAGCGGCGAGGTGGTTGCTGTCAAAATCAAAAACGGGTGGAGTTTCGTTGATCGTCAGGGCGTTTCATTAAATAAAGAACAGTATAAATCTGTACGTCCTCTCTCTTCCGGTAACTGGCTGGTTACCGGCAACGATAATTCCAGGCAGTTGCTCAGCAGCAAACTGGAAAAAGTGCAGGATATTCCTGCCGATCAGTCCGAGAATATTATCGTCTGGGGTAAGGCAACGCTGGCGACGGGCAGCAAAGGTATTGTCATCGTTGGGGCAGATAACCAGGTTGTTTCCCTGAAAGTGAATAAACCTCAGTTCCTTCAACAGGGCAACCGCCTTTGGGTCATGCAAACTGAAGGGAAAGCACCGCAGGTAGTACAGGTTTATGACAACAATGGCGTTGCATTACTCAATGATGCCACACTCGCTGCGCTGAAAGATTATCAGGTGAAGCCATTGGGTACGTTTGTACTGACCGATGATATCGCCACATTGCCGGAAGTCACTGCGGATGTAGCGCACACACTGCCATGGGCGGCTCTGGCGCCTGCAGACACCACAAAACCACCGGCAATCCTGACCTCGCAGGGCAACGTTCTTTCGGATCCTCAGTGGGCTGCTATCGATGGCGATGCGTCTCAGGCTCCGCTGATTGTCCATACGCAAACCCAAAAAGTGGGTGCGGTAGACGGCGCGGGCAAATGGGTTATTCAGCCGGTTTATCAGCAGATCAGCGCGTTTTCCGGTGACTACACCTGGGCTGTCGAAAACAGTAATAATACCGATACCAAACGCTTAATAGACCGCAATGGCAGCGTAACGGATGTGCCAGCGGAAATCTTGCAAAACGCCCAGCGTCTTTCCGGCGGTTTGTTGTATTACACCGAAGGCGTTAATGATGCCCGTCGCTGGGGCTTATGGGATATTGCGAGCAAGAGCGTTAAAGCTGCCCCTCAGTTTACTCAAATCGAATCCTTCAATGAGGGGTTCGCTCTGGCGAAAGCCGATGCCGGATGGGGTGTTATCGGCACCAACGGTGTATGGGCAATTGCGCCGGATCCAAGCCGCAGCGGGAAATTCCAGTATATTGGCCAGGGCGTTTTCACCCTGTCTGATAACGATCAGCCGGGCGAACGCAGTGATCTTTCGAGTCATTTCAGCCTGTACAGCGCAAACAGCGGTCAGGCTATCGCCGAAGACCTGCTGGCAAGACCACAATCAGTCGGGCAGGGGCACTGGCTGGTCCAGCCTTCCGAAGGGGGCGTGGCGCTGTTAGACAGCGCTGGCCGCTATCCAGTCAGCAAAGCCATTGCAGCTTCATCAAGCTCAGTGCAGGGCGACTGGGTAATGCTCAGTTTCTCTCCTCACTTTGGTGCCATTAATGCGCAGGGTAATTGGCAGATTCAGCCTTTTTACACCGAAGAATTCAATTTCATTTCGCCTTTGAACTGGAGCCGTGCCGTCAGTGACGGGCATACCACGCTAATAAACGATCACGGTGCTGTTCCGCTGGATGGTTTCGAGCAAGCTCAACCACTGAATTCACTGATGCGACTGACTATGAATGATGATGTGACCGGCGAAACGGTGCTGTATGACAATGACGGCAATGAGATCCAACGTTTCGCCGGGCTCGACAGCTTGCAGGCAGATAAAGCCAGTGCCGGTGTAATCCCATTACGCGACAGCAAAGGGCTTTATGGTTTCGTTGATCAACAAGGTAAGAAACTGATCGGTTCTTATTTTGATCAGGTTGGCGCAATGAATAATAACTTTGCCACAGCCATGAAGAAATCGACTTACGGCAACCTCTTTGGTTATATCAGCACGACCGGCCGTTTCGCTATCTTGCCTAAATTCGATTGGGCCGATAATTTCAGCGAAAAACACGCATGGGCGGGCGGCAAAGGTGTCGTCAGCTTGCTGACCGCGGAAGGTGCCGTTCAGGCGAAAATTCAGGTGCGTTGTAATCAGCGCGTAATCGTGGACGCAAAAGGCGCTTATCTCTGGCCTGCAAAAGCGCCTTCATGCGGTACCGGGAGTAACTAATGATTGTCAGCAAACCTTCAAGGCTACGGATAGCACTTCTTTGCGCATTGAACACCAGCAGCGCACTGGCCTTATTGACGCTGACAGCTTCTGCAAATGCGGCTGAACCTTCCGGTTGTTTTGCTCCGTTGACAGCTTCGCAAAACGATGTACAACGACGTAACGCGTTGCCGGCTGTTCAAAACTTATGTATCCGTGATGTTCGTGAAGGGCGCGCGGCTGTGCTTTTACCGGCTGCTGACGCAGCCAGAGAGCGCTGGGGCTTTCTGGATAATCAAGGGCAACTGGTTATAAAACCTGTCTTTGAAGATGTCGGTGATTATCATTACGGCGTCGCAGCCGCTAAACAACAGGGGAAGTGGGGGTTTATTGATACTACCGGGAACTGGCTGATTCAGCCTGGTTTCGATGCGGTACAACCTTTTACTGAATCCGGTTTAGCCGTTGTGACAGTGGCCGGGAAGTCGCAGATTATCGATCGCAAAGGCGCGCAGGTTGGAAAAGCGCTGGATGATTTAGTGGACGAGGCCATTCTGAGTAATGGCCTCCCCGCCCGTTTGCAGCTGTCGTTTAACAGCGTGCTGCTTTCCCCAGATGGTGTTCGCCATGTAGCAACAGACAAAATGGAAGTTGCGGAACCTTTTGGGACTCAGGGATTGTTCATCGCCTTCGATGCCAGCAAAGGTTATGGCATCGTGGATGAAAATCTGGGCTGGCGCATTGCACCACAATATGCCGCCATTACGCTTGATCCGCGTAATCCGGCAGTGGCACTCGCGAAAAATTCCGACGGAATTACGTTAATTCGTGCAGACGGCGTTCAGGATGAGCAAAAGTACTTGTCAGTCAGTGAAGAAACCGGTGCTTTCTGGCTGGCGAAAACGGCTGATGGTGTGAAGTTACTGGATAACTCCGCAGTTGTGATTGCAACGTTTAGCGATTCTGATGCCGCCGCTCTGCGGGTTTCGGGGGACTATGTCCTTAACCCGACTCCGAAAGAAAATCTCATCGTATTTGTTCCCGGCCGTAAACAACCTCTGACATTGCCTGCCGCCAGCGAGCCGTGGGGGCAGACTACCGGTGAGTTTCTGGTGACCACCCGCGGTGAGCAGAAAAAAGTGAACGCGATAATTGCACCTTCAGGCGGAATGATTGGTGGTGCTCAGAATGTCGGCTGGCTGGCGCAAATTTCCAGTGCGGAAGTGATCAATCACCGTCTGTGGCTGCGTAATGATCAGGGCGATGTCGTGAATGTTGTTGATTCGACCGGAAAGGCGTTGCTGAACCCGAAGACGATCAGTGCGCTTGAAAATAGCCGGATTGAACCGCTCAATGCTGGCGATGACCACGTTACCGCGCAGTCGCCATTAGCTCTTATCCGCCCTGAGGCAGGAACCAGCAAAACAGGTGCTGGTTTCCTGAAACCGGACGGTTCTCTGCAAATTGATAACAAATGGCAGGATCTTGAATCAGCGGACAGCAGCGAAGATATCGGGCAATTTATTGTCAGAACGGCCGATGGCACCGGCGTGATTGATGCGCAAGGGAAAGTGGTTATTCCTCTGACAGAAGACAACATATCTCCGTTTGTAAAAGGCTATGCGCTGGATTATCTGGATGGAAAGCTGACGGCGCTCGACCACGCCGGCAAGCATTATAATTTGCCGGATGTGTTTGATCTGGAGTCGGTCGGTAACGGCTGGTTCCGTTATCACGAAACGGCAGCTGAAGGGGCATTGTGGGGAATTTACGATGCCATTAACCAGAAAATGGTCATTCAGCCTTCCTATCAGGATGTGGGTGATTATGCCAACAATCAGGTTGCCGTTCAGACGCCAAAAGGCCTTTGGGGGATCCTCGACGGTCAGGGTAAAACGATGGTGGAAGCTAAATACGCCAAAGTTAAGCGCATCAATTCTGCTTTGTGGCTGCTGACACAACCGGCAACGGACGATCAGCCAGAGTCCCGTGTGATTGCAGAAATCATTGGCAATGATACGAAAACCCGGATTGCGCCGACGGCCGGTCTGGCGGTAAATCAGTTTAGTGATGGTCGCATTCTGGCAACGTCTGCCGCCGGGCAATCCTGGCTTCTGGACGCCAAAGGCAATATTCAGCTTCACGAGCAGCAAACCCGAATCAGCGCACTGGGCGACTGGGTGAAACTATCCCGCCAGCCGCAGGAAGGTTATTTGTCGGCGCAGGGTGACTGGCAGATCCAACCCGCTATCGATACCCGGGGCTCCGCCTTTGCACAGGGTCACGCATTACGTTCTACAACTGCAGGATTTGAGCTGATTGACGACAAAGGTGCGCGTGTCGCCGCGATGCCTGAAGGGACATGGAACCTGCCTTTGGGGAGTACGTGGTCTGTTTCTTATGATCCGCAAAACAATGAGGTCGCAACCCGCTATGTCGATAATACCGGCAAACTGGTTCTGACTGTGGCAGGTTTCGCCAGCCGTATGGTTGACGGACATGCTGTTCTGACACGTGCTGATGGTACAAAAACCTGGATTGACGGGCAGGGGAAAGCCGCTGATGCTGTCTCTTACGCCGATCTCGGTTTGCCTCATGACGGTCTGGCGTTCGCTAAAACGGATACTACCTACGGTTTTGTAGATGCGCAGGGTAACTACGTGATCGCGCCTGTTTATAGCGCAGTTTCACCGTTTGACGGGGGGGTTGCGATTGTCTCGACGCCCGCAATGTCGATGATGATCGATAAGACAGGCAAGCCACTCGCGCGGTTGAATAAAGAGTGCGGCATTTCTGTTTTATACGGCGCGGGCAGTTCGCGCCAGTGGCCACAGAAAATGCCGGATAATTGCAAACCCTGAGCCTGATGCTTGCGTTCAAAACCCGCTGCGGCGGGTTTTTTTGTGCTAATGTTTAACTGTAATGGCAGTGAACTATCTCAATTGAAAGGATAAATTATGATCCCGCAGATCCCGCTTAAATACAGGGACGCAGAACGCTGGTCTTTTGGTGATACTGAATCGTCAGCAGATGAACTGGCCAAACGTGTCATGGCCGGTACCAAAACAGCGACCTGCTCAAATCTCGATGATGATCCTGAACCTGAGCCGGGCGAAGTGTTCGTTGTGGTCGACGGCCGCAACAACCCGGTTTGTGCGGTACAACTGACCGAAGTGAAACAGGTTCCGTTTGATCAGGTAACAGAGCAGCATGCCTGGGAAGAAGGTGAAGGTGACCGCACGCTGGCTTACTGGCGTAAGGAACACCAGCGTTTCTTCGAAGAGTATGAAATGTTTGAACCGACGATGCCTCTGTTGCTCATGAAGTTCCGGATGATCGAAAAGTTCTAACTTTATCATGTGGCCTGAGAAGGAAAATCAGGCCAAAAACCTCAAGGCATAAGATCTACCTGATGTTGTTGATCTGTCGTTCGGGAATGAGTCATGTCCGCCAATTCAGTAAATCCTCATACGTTTTCACCCCTTTCCCGAATACCGTATTTCAGCCAGTGGGAAGATCCGTCCTGCGCTGCGGGCATTATCGCCGGTGATATTGCGCTCAGCGATATCCGCCTCTGGCGTCAGTCTGGCGCGGCTTCTCAGGAAGAATTTATCGAATGGGCCAATCATGTCTGCGGAATGTGTTGCCTGAAAATGGTGCTGGCGGCAGTTTCCGGAACTGTCGTACCCATTCTCGAACTGACCCGGCGCAGCCAGACGTACGGCGCTTATGTCCGTGAAGGGAATAATATTAAAGGGCTGATTTACGCGCCGTTTGTAGAGTACGTCCGTCAGGAGTTAGGGCTGAGCGCACAGGTCAAAGTGAATATTTCTGCGCAAGATATTGCTTCACAGCTCGATGTTCACCGGTTTTTCATTGCTTCGGTGCATCCGTCGATTCGTATCCCTGAATCTGTTCCGCCGGCTAAGGGCGGACATCTGGTTCTGGTCACGCGCGCTGATGTCGGATCTGTGACCTTCCATAACCCGTCGGGTCACGATATTTCCTCGCAGCAGGATGTCACTCTGCCGGTTGAAACTTTTGCCCGCTTTTTTGCCGGGCGCGGAATAGCTCTGGTGTCTGACAGTAACTGACCGCAAGCGGCATGGCGAACACAATTCCGTTCGCCATGCAGTGTTACTCCAGTCGCATGATCCACTCATCTTTCTGCTTATCGTACTTCTCTTTATACAACACAGAATGACGGCCATCGACAACCGCCGGGACGCTGGTGTGATCATCCCACGCATCAAGTTGCATACACAAATCAGGGTCTGATTTGCACGGAATATGCACTTTATCGCCGCCTTTTGCCTCAGGCGTAGAGAGATGTGCATCGTCAATTTCATAACTGCCAATTCTGATACTCGATTTTCCCATCAGGTACTCCTTGCCAGGATGACGCCAGTGATTTCAGTAACATCAGGTACGACCAGTTGGTCGCCCTGATCTCAGAATAGTCGACAGCACAAAAAGTGCCACTGGGTTTTTTTCATGGCAGCGAAGAAACGAATTTTTAGAGGGAAAACCAAAGTTCGGAAGGAAAGGAATAAGGAGCCGGTGTTTGATAAACGAATTGGCCCCTTTGATTTGCTTTCAGAGTGGATTAAATCTGATGGAAACCGGCATTGCGTTGATCTGATTACGGCCATTATTTTTGGAAAGATACAACGCTTCGTCCGCCGCGCTGACAATGTCTGACTGATCTTCGATATCCGGGTCCTGATCTGGCCGGTAAGTTGCAATGCCCTGGCTGATGGTCACGCGGTTAAACTCGCTGAAGCTGTGTTTGATGCCCAGCGTTTCGATCGATTCCATAATGTGCTGGGCGACAATCCATGCACCTTTCAAATCAGTATCCGGTAAAATAGCGGCAAATTCTTCACCGCCAAAACGGGTGACCACATCGGTGCTGCGTTTCAGCGATTTCCGCAATGTTCTTGCCACAAGACGCAGGCAGGCATCGCCCGAAAGATGGCCGTAGTGGTCGTTGAAATGTTTGAAATAATCGATGTCGATCATCACGACCGTCAGCGGCGTACGGTTACGTTTGGCGCGCATATATTCGTGACTGAGCACTTTTTTAAATTCGCGACGGTTTGGCAGTTTGGTCAGTGAATCGGTACGGGCCTGAATTTCCAGGCGACGGTTGGCCTTAACCAGTTTCAGTTCCAGCAATTTGCGTTCGTGAACGTCTTCAGCGGTGCCGTACCAGCGCTGAATTGAGCCGTCCGTCGCATAACTGGCCGCCGCGCGGATACGCATCCAGTTCCAGCCGCGGTCAACGTGGCAGAAGCGAACTTCGATATCCAGAGGCGCGCCGGTTTTAAGGCATTGTTCCCAGGTCTGAACCGCGGCCCGGCGGTCTTCAACATGCATACTCTGGATCCATTTATCTGCCAGAATATCCTGACGCGTCATGCCGGTGATACGTTGAAAACGCGAGCTGACGTCATTGAGCATGCCGCGCGGGTCAGCGGTCCATGGGATTTGCGGGTTCAGCTCCACCATGTTGCGGTAATGCTCCTGGCTTTCGCGCAGTGCCCGTTCCATACGCTTGAGGCTGGTGATATCTGTCATTGCCACAGAAAGCCCGTTCAGCTGATTTTGTGCGTCGTAAGCCGCTTTTATGCGTACGAAGAAAACCTGATTTTTACCGGGAACTGAAAATTCACGGTCGGGCGTCGTTTCGTTACGCTGCGCCATCTCCAGTGCGTTATTGAGCAAAGGTGAAAGACCGGGCAGGAAAACCCCGATTTTGCGGCCAATCGCTTCATACGGTTGCAGACCAATGATATTGGCCATCGCATCATTAACGGTGACATAACGCATTTGCAGATCGATAAAGCACAGGCCAACAGGGGCGTTGGAATAAATGGTTTCGAGCTGGAAAAGACGCTGTCCGGGAGCCTGATCCAGACTGGTCAGATTACGGTCGATGCCACGATAGCCGCGGAAATTGCCGTCGTTATCAAACAGCGGAACACCGCTGGTTTCGAGAATAACTTCGCTGCCATCCGGGCGGATATTACGGTTAAGTAATCCGCCAAAAGGGGCGCGGCGTTCAACAATCGCAGCGAACTGCTCACCCACGCGTTTGGCTTCGTCAGGCGGCATGAAGTCAAAAGGCGTTTTGCCTAAAACTTGTTCGGGCGGAATGCCAAGAAACTCGATGCATTTATTTGAGGAAAAGACGTAACGTCCTTGTGCATCGACTTCCCAGATCCAGTCAGAATTGTTATCGATAATATCCCGCAGACTGGCCATCTGCTGATTCGAGTTTCATTTCATCCGACATGATACTTCTCCGACTGGCAGGTCTTTACTCAACATCAGGCACTATGATTTATATCTAAAAATGATATATCACTGGCAATGTTATCTTGAGGGCAATAATACATGTCAGGCTAGGATTATTCCTACTTATAATTCCATTAACCTATATGGATAAAATAAAAGGATATCCAATATATGTAGCACAAAATTTTTCACAGTCATTTGTTCCATGCAGTTTGTCACCTTGATTTCACCTAAAAATGTACCGGAGCAGAATCGGTTTAAAAGCATAGCTGACTTATTTTTTATCGAATTTAAGAAAGGATTAATAGAATTTTCTGCGCCAACAGGGGGATCCTGTGGCACAGAAAATTACGAAAAGAGTTAAATTAATTTATCGTTCGAAAACGTCTGGTGCCGCGTTGCCCCGTCCCTGACCAGTTCGCGGGGCAGGCTATTTTTAATCCGGCTGCCGATTTTTTTTGCCAGCCCGAGCGGCTGATTTGCCCAGGTCACCAGACACTCATCCGTCACCGGGGTGTTTTCAGGATAAATATCGACGCCGCGCAACCAGTTCTGTGCCAGTTCATCATCAATTTCAAACCGGTTGCTGGCGTCATTAACGCTGAAAGCAACAACGGCTTCATGCTGCCAGCGGAAACCTTTTGGAAAGCGTTCAGCCAGGCGGACGCCAATACGCGAAAATCTGACCTTGCCGAATAAGTGTTCCAGCACGGCAGGGAAGATCCAGATTTCTTTGTCGCGCTGCCACAATGTGTATTGTTTTTCAGGCCATGAAAGCCCGGAGCTGGCGGCGGCTTTGATTATTTCCGCGCTGTCCTGACGTGAAAGTGGCGCGAACGGGAAGCGGCCAACTTTATATCCGGGAACCGGCAAACGCGGTACAGAGTCTGTTTTACGAAAACGAGCAACGAAGAAACCTTCGCTGTCATAAATCTGCGGGAATACGTGGAGATAACCTTCCTGTGTCACCGCTTTTTGCGCACCATCGAATAAATCTTCCAGAGATTCTGTTTCCACCGCACCGGCGTAGGTCTCCAGCAGCCACTGGCAAACCTGGTGATTTTCCTGCGCATTGAGCGTGCAGGTGGAATACACCAGAACGCCGCCTGGCTTTAAGGCGTGAAACGCGCTGTCGATAAGCTCGCGTTGCGTGGTGGCAATTTCAGCCACGCTGGCTTCTGACCAGTTGCTCATGGCATCGGGATCTTTTCGAATCACGCCTTCACCGGAGCAGGGCGCATCCAGCAGAATTGCATCGAACGTTTCGGGTAACGCGGCACCGAACACGCGCCCGTCGAAATGGGTCAGCGCGGTATTGCTCACGCCGCAGCGGCTGATGTTGGCATGCAGCACTTTCACGCGGCTGGCGGAATATTCATTGGCAACGATGCCCCCGCGGTTTTCCATTTGTGCGGCAATCTGCGTCGTTTTTGAGCCCGGTGCAGCAGCAACGTCCATTACCAGCGCAGGTTGTGTGTCGTGTGCAAAAAGGGCTGTGACGGGGAGCATGGAACTGGCTTCCTGAATGTAAAAAAGCCCGGCGAGATGGGCCAGCGCGTTACCTAAGCGTGAATCATCCAGGGCGTGACGGTTGATCCAAAAGCCTTCTGCGCACCAGGGCACTGGCTCTAAATCCCACTGAAATCCTGACGCCATTTCGAGAAAATCAGTCACGCTGATTTTCAGGGTATTGACCCGCAGACTTGGGCGCAGAGGGCGCTGGCATATCGCAATAAAATCTTCCATGGTCAGGCTGGCTGGCATGATTGCGCGCGTCGCATCCAGAAAGGCGGCAGGTAATTTATCAGCGAAATCGCTGGCAGTGGTGAGCTTTGACAAGAGTTGGGTTCCAGTACTGAAGGTATTTTCTGCCGCGGAGTTTAGCATATTTGCCGGCAGATGAAGGCGTGGGTGTTGGCCGAATGCAATGAAAAGGCCACCCGAAGGTGGCCTCTGAAAGCGCGGGATAGTTAATTCCTTGGGATCGCCGTTCCCCATTTTTGCCAGTCTTTCGGCGCTTCCGGATTGAGCAGGAAGTGGTTGCCGTTGGCGGCTTTTGGTGCCAGCGGTGTGGTCGGCGGCGTTGCGAAGGCAATACCGCCGCGGATGAACTGCTGGAATGTTCCGCTTTTAAATACACCCCCGGTAAGACCGAACTGTAAATCATAGCCGGAGGCCAGCCAGAACACAGAGTTTTCACGTACCAGATACTGGTACTTTTTACTGACGCGCAATGTCACGTTCACGCGGTCAGCCATCGCGCCCAGATAGAAGCCTGAAACCGTACCCACTTCAATGCCGCGGAACAGCACCGGCGTGCCGATTTGCAGTGAGCCGACTTCTGCTGCATCAACCACAATGCCCAGACCGTCGGTGTAACGCGAATCGGTAATCGTGGATTCCTGCAAATCAAAGTTACGCGCAGGAACGCCTTTACCGGCTTCAACGTTGATGTACGGCTGAAGTAAGGTATCAAGATTACTGACACCACCGGCCGAAATTTCCGGCGAAACGATTGAGAAACGTGTGCCACGGCGGGCAAAATTGTCGACGTATTCCGGATACAGCACGGCTTTGGCGGAAACCTGATTGAGCTGAGGATCCAGTTTCAGGGATTCTACCTGGCCGATGGTAATCCCCAGATAACGGATTGGCATGCCCGCGGAAAGTTTGCTGGCATCGTAGGTATTGAGCGTGATCTGGCTGCCCACGGCGCGTGCGGAGGTTTCGGAATCATAAAGAATACGCTTGGTGCCTTTGCTGGTCAGCACGCCTTCAAAGTTATCGAAGCTGATCGCTCCTTTCAGTGCGCGATCCAGCGGCGATGCCTGAACGGTCAGCCCGCTGCCGTTCAGCTGAACTTTGGCTCCGCCTTCTGCCCAGAAAATAGTTTTTTCGGTCAGCAGGTTGCGGTATTGGGGCAGGATGTAGACATCCACGTCAAACTCGTTGGCTTTCGGGCGCACGTTAACAATCTGGCCCACCTGGAATTTACGGTAAAGCACCACGGAACCGGCTTGAATGTCTGGCAGGCTTTTTGCCGTCAGCGTCAGCGTCGCACCTGGTTGATCACCCTGAATGCCTTCAGCGGCTTTTTCCGCATTGCTGTACAGCGGATATTTTTGCGCGGGTTCGCCTTTTCCGCCCGGAATAATGCGGATGCCGCCATCTACCCATTCCTGCGCGCTGGCGCCCAGCACTTCCATACCATCGATACCCAGCTTCACATCAACGCGGCTGTTCACCACAAACTTGCTGTCTTTATGCAGTAAGTTTTTGTATTCCGGCTTGATAGCGGCATTAAACAAGATGCCTTCATCAGTCAGTGTGCGGTCGATGATCTGACCAACAGTAATGCCATACAGTTTGATTGGCTGGCCCGCATCAATGCCATAACTTTGCGGCGCGACCAGCTGAATTCTGCTGGTGGCCGGATCCTGAAGCAGACGCTGGTTGCTGTCGAGGACGGTAAAACGCTTCTGCGCATCGCCGTCGCCCGGGATCAGTTCCAGCGTATTGCCGGTCAGCAACTGGCTGATATTGGCATTATTCAGGCTGAGTTTCGGGCTGTTCATTTCGATGCGCGTCCCGGTGCGCATCATATCCAGCACAGAAGGGGCGACGGTCAGTTTGCCGGTGACTTTGTTATCGGGCTGCAAGGTGATTTTTGTCAGCGTCCCGACCTGCAAACCCTGATACATCAGCGGTGTCTGGCCTTCGGACAGTCCATTGCCATTTGGCAAATCCAGGTCGATTTCAACGCCGCGCTGGCTTTGCGCCAGATCAGGGTAAAGCACGTAAGACTGGTCGGCCTTGGCGGGTTTTCCGTCGTTCGGAGAATCCATCGAGATCGCACCGTTAACCAGCGCTGCCAGACTTTCCATCTGAACTTTTGCACCGCTCAGGCTGAAATCGCCTTTAAAGCCGGAAACATTCCAGAACCGGGTGTTGTCTTTGACCAGACTGGCAAAGCGTTTGTCGATCAGTAAATCAATCGTCACACCGTTGTTGCCGCTTTCGATGTCGTAATCGTAAACTTTGCCGATCGGGATTTTACGGTAATACACCAGTGAACCGGTGCTCAGAGAGCCCAGGTCTTTGGCGTGCAGATGCACCATTAGTTCGCCGGTATTGAGGCGGAATTTAGGTTGCGTATCCAGCGCGACAAAGTGGTCTTTTTCTTTTCCGGGCCCTGGCATCATGCCAATGTAGTTACCGCCAACCAGGGCATCAAGGCCGGACACGCCCGCCAGCGATGCTTTCGGCGTCACCAGCCAGAACTGAGTGCCTTCGCGCAACGCGTCAGACAGATCGCTTTTAATGCTGACTTTTACCTGAATGGTGCGCAGATCTTTGCTCAGGCTGATGGATTCGACCGACCCGACTTCAACGCCCTGATAACGCACAGGCGTACGGCCCGCAACGATGCCCGCTGCTGACTGGAAATCGATTGTGACAGTCGTCCCGCGCTCCTCGTAGTTGCTGTAAATGAGCCATCCGGCAATCAGTAAAGCAATAAACGGCAGAAGCCAGAAGGGTGAAATCCGGCGCCTGTGTTTTATCCGTGCTTCAGTCGGTGTATTCGGCGTTTCCTGTTGCATGTGCATCCCAAATCAAGCGGCTATCAAGCCATTCAACGGCAAGAATGGTGAGGATCACGGCAGAGCCAAAGTAAAAGGCAGCCGGTCCCATTGTAAATGACAAAAGCTGGTCACGATTTACCAGCGACATCATCAATGAAATTACAAACAAATCGAGCATAGACCAGCGTCCGATCCAGGTCACCAGCCGTAAGAGGCGAATACGCGTTTTCAATCCCTGAATCGCTTTGAAATGGATGCT
Source organism: Rahnella sp. ChDrAdgB13 (assembly GCF_017655185.1). Taxonomy (NCBI): domain Bacteria; kingdom Pseudomonadati; phylum Pseudomonadota; class Gammaproteobacteria; order Enterobacterales; family Yersiniaceae; genus Rahnella; species Rahnella sp. ChDrAdgB13. The sequence goes on from NZ_JAEMGT010000065.1 coordinate 36,561, forward strand.
GATCAGTAACGTCAGCATCACGATAACTTTTGTGAAAGGGACCAGAACGCTGGCGATAAACACGATGGCGGCAATCGGTACGTTGCCTGACGTGGCTAGCGACACGACGCCGGAGAAAATGGTGTCTTTGAGCTGTTGTCCGTTGGCATAAATAATCGAAATCGGCAGCAGGTTCGCAGGGATCAGGAAGATGATTGCTGCAATAAGCGCCGCCCAGGTTTTTTGCAAACTGTGTTTATAACGCAGCCGCATTGGTACATGACAACGTGGGCAACGGCCCCGTTCATCCGGTTGTCCGGTAAATTTGCAGGCCAGACACAAGCGCAGCGAAGAGGGCACGCCTTTGGGCTGACGCTGCGGATAAAACTCTTCCCACAGCTGTTCGATATTCAGGTTAATCATCGTCAGCGTGACCATGACGGTCATCATCAGGTACGCCGCCAGCGCAATGCCGACATTGATGTCGGCATACTCTTTGACCTTAATACTGGCGACGGCCATGCCAATCAGATAGATATCGAGCATTACCCAGTCTTTCAGGCGGTCGAGCATCAGCAGCACGGGTTTCAGGTTCATGCCCAGTTTGCTGCCAAAATGCAGGTAAAGAATGGAGAGCGCCAGCGTCAGCGGCGCACCGATAGTGCAAAACGCGACCATACTGGCGGTGACCGGATCACCCTGACGCGACATTTGCCAGATTCCTTCCAGCAGACTGGCGTCAATACGCGTGCCCAGAAGGCGGATGCTGATAAGGGGCTCGGTATAGGCAAACGGCATCAGCAGCAAAATGCTGATGGCAATCGTGATCAGACGCGGCAGGGAACAAACCCGACCCTTTTCGACTTTGGCGTTACAACGCGGACAGTGCGCCGTTTGCGTCCGCAACAGTGCGGGAAGCGCAAAAAGGTAGTCACATTCACTGCACCGCTGGTAGCGAATATGCGGTAGCTGGGCTGAAATTGTGTGTATTTTCATAGTACCTGGAATAGTAAAGAATACCTGTTGTTACAATTACGCATCCCCCTTAGGGGTCAGGCGAGGCCATTGAGCCAATATCAGCCAGGTTTTTTTGACAAAATAACGTATTATGCGGTCGGCAAACAGTTATTGTAGGTGAGTCTTTTTGATGTCACACAGGATTAACCTTGTTCATATGGGCATTTAATGCTTATTTTATAGAGGTTAAGCACACCAGAACGGCTCAGTGCCCTTAGGTTATTATTGGTTACTACATGAATAAAGAAGCATTCTACACGGAATTAAAACGTGATTTGAGCGCGTTGATCGCCGGAGAAAACAATTTTATTGCGACTCTGTCGAACGCCAGTGCCTTACTTTTTGAGCGTCTTGACGGCGTGAATTGGGTAGGTTTTTATCTGATGGATGGCACATCACTGGTGCTGGGGCCATTCCAGGGTAAAATTGCCTGCGTGCGTATTCCGGTAGGGAAAGGCGTCTGCGGTACCGCTGTTGCAGAAAATGCCGTACAGCGTGTTGGTGATGTTCATGCCTTCCCGGGCCACATCGCCTGTGACGCTGCAAGTAATGCCGAAATTGTCCTTCCCATCACGGTGAAAGGCACAGTTATTGGCGTATTAGACATTGATAGCACCGTTTATCAGCGCTTCGATGAAGCCGATGAACAGGGGCTGACAGAGTTAGTCAGCGGGCTTTGCCAGCATCTCGAAAACTGCGATGCTGAAAAATATGTCAATCTGATCGTAAGTTGATCGTCGGATAACGTGGCATTTAATAATGGCGTCATTATAATGGCGCCTGTTCATGCCTGCGCCGGTTGGCAAACCCGTTGTAATCAGGAAATTTCATGGAAAATCAACCTAAGTTGAACAGTAGTAAAGAAGTCATCGCCTTTTTGGCTGAGCGGTTCCCGCTCTGTTTTACCGCCGAAGGCGAAGCACGCCCATTAAAGATCGGTATCTTTGCGGATTTGGTCGAGCGCGTGCAAGGTGAAGAGAATCTGAGCAAAACTCAGTTACGCTCTGCTCTGCGTCTGTATACCTCAAGCTGGCGCTATCTGTATGGCGTTAAAGTTGGCGCAGAACGCGTTGACCTTGATGGTAATTCATGTGGCGTTCTCGAAGAGCAGCACGTCGAACATGCCCGTAAACAGTTGGAAGAAGCAAAAGCCCGCGTTCAGGCACAACGTGCAGAACAACAGGCTAAACGTCGTGAAGCCGGTGAAACCACTGAGCCACGTCGTCCACGTCCGGCCGCTAAAAAACCTGCGCCGCGTCGTGAAAATGCGCCCGCAGCTGTGGCTGGTCAGGAAAATCGCAAACCACGTTCACCTCGCCCACCGCGTGAGGAAAAACGTGAACCGCGTCAGGTGCCAGTAACAGACATTTCAAAACTGCAAATTGGCCAGGAAATCAAAGTCAGAGCAGGACAGAGTGCGATGGATGCAACCGTTTTGGAAATTGCCAAAGACGGTGTTCGCGTTCAGCTCTCTTCGGGTCTGGCGATGATTGTGCGCGCAGAACACTTGCAGTTCTGATACGGAGGCCAACTCAGGCATGAACAAATTTGTCAGATTAAGCGTTATCGCGGGTCTGTTAATGGCAGGGGCAGGGCTGGTGAATACCAGCTTTGCAGCGAACGAGAGTGCACCGGTGACTCTCGCTCAACTCCCTAATTTGACTCAAGACCCGCAAGATGCAACGGTAAGCGAGCGTGTGACCGCACGCTTTACCCGTTCACATTATCGTCAGTTCGACCTTAATGCAGATTTCTCAGCGAAAATCTTCGACCGTTACCTCAACATGCTCGATTATGGCCATAACGTACTCATGGCTTCCGACGTGGCGCAGTTTACTGACAAACGTGCCACTTTGGGTGAGGAACTGAAATCCGGTCAGTTAACTACGCCTTATGCCTTATTTAATCTGGCGCAAAAACGTCGCTTTGAACGCTATGACTACGCGTTGAAAGTGCTTGAGCGTCCGATGGATTTCACTGGCAACGACACTATTGAGCTTGATCGCAGTAAAGCACCGTGGCCGAAAGACCGCGCTGAGCTGGATAAGTTGTGGGATGCGAAAGTCAAATATGACGAGCTGAACCTTAAACTGACCGGCAAAAACGATCAGGAAATCCGCGATGTGCTCTCCAAACGTTATCATTTTGCGATGAAACGTCTGACGCAGAGCAACAGCGAAGATGTGTTCCAGCTGGTGATGAATGCCTTTGCGCATGAAATTGACCCGCACACCAATTATCTCTCTCCCCGCAGCACCGAGCAGTTCAATACCGAAATGAGCTTGTCTCTGGAAGGTATAGGCGCCGTCTTGCAGGGTGACGATGATTATACCGTCATCAATTCAATGGTAGCTGGAGGCCCGGCGGCCAAGAGTAAAGCCATTGCGGTTGGCGACCGTATTGTGGGTGTGGGCCAGGTTCAGGCCGGCAAACAAACCCCAATTGTTGATGTGATCGGCTGGCGTCTTGATGACGTCGTTGCGCTCATCAAAGGGCCTAAAGGCAGCAAAGTGCGCCTGCAGATCCTGCCTGCGGGCAAAAATGCTAAAAACCATGTTATTACCCTGACACGCGAAAAAATCCGTCTGGAAGATCGCGCAGTCAAAATGACCATCAAAAATGTCGGCAATCAGAAAGTGGCCGTGATGGACATTCCGGGTTTCTATGTGGGGCTTACGGACGATGTTAAAGTCCAGCTACAGAAAATGGCGAAGCAAAACGTCAACAGCCTGGTTATCGATCTTCGTACCAACGGCGGCGGTGCCCTGACTGAAGCGGTTTCTCTGTCAGGTCTGTTTATCCCAAGTGGCCCTGTTGTGCAGGTTCGCGATAACAACGGTCGTATCCGTCAGGACAGCGATACCGATGGCGTCGTGTACTACAAAGGTCCGCTGGTGGTTCTGGTTGACCGCTTCAGTGCGTCAGCATCAGAAATCTTTGCAGCCGCAATGCAGGATTATGGCCGTGCGCTGATTGTCGGTGAGCCGACCTTCGGTAAAGGGACCGTGCAGCAATACCGTTCACTGAACCGCATCTATGATCAGATGCTGCGTCCGGAATGGCCTGCGCTAGGCTCCGTACAGTACACAATCCAGAAATTCTACCGTATCAACGGCGGCAGCACTCAGCGTAAAGGGGTTACCCCGGATATTCTGATGCCAACCGGTATTGAATCGATTGAGACGGGTGAGAAGTTCGAAGATAATGCGCTTCCGTGGGATAGCATCAACGCGGCGACTTACACCAAAATGGGCGACATGAAACCGTTCCTGCCTGACTTGCTCAAAGATCATGAAGCACGTATTGCGAAGGATCCTGAGTTCCAGTACATCCAGCAGGATATCGCCCGTTATAAAGCACTGAAGGACAAACGTGATACCGCCTCCCTTAATTACGCACAGCGTGATAAAGAGGACAAAGAGGACGATGCATTACGTCTGAGCCGTCTGAACGAACGCTTCAAACGTGAAGGTAAGAAACCGCTGAAATCTCTCGATGACCTGCCGAAAGATTATGTGGCACCGGACCCTTATCTCGATGAAGCTGACCACATTGCCGTTGACCTGGGCAATCTGGAAAAAGCTCAGGGCGACCAGACCGCGGCGAAATAATTCTTCACCCGGTGGTCAGATGAAAAAGCGCACTCCGGTGCGCTTTTTTTATGCGCTAAACCGGGCATGAAAGCTCGCGGGGCATGTAACTCCATAGATTTCAGCGACGGATGTGAAATAAAACGCTTCAAAATGTAAAGTATTGTGATTTTAGGTCTTTAGCGGGCAGGGACTCTTGAATCTGTGCAAGAAGCCCATAGGATCAGTACAGCCGGGCAGGCTATGTGCCGGTGGTGTGACTCGATCAATAACAACGAAGTAACAATGAGGAAGTAAAATTTTATGATGCGTATAGCGTTGTTCCTGCTGACTAACCTGGCGGTTATGCTGGTCTTTGGGCTGGTGTTAAGCCTGACGGGCATTCAGTCCAGCAGCGTGCCGGGGCTGATGATCATGGCCGGGCTGTTTGGCTTCGGTGGTGCTTTTGTCTCGTTGCTGATGTCTAAGTGGATGGCGTTGCGTTCGGTGGGTGGTGAAGTTATTGAGCAGCCACGAAATGAAACTGAGCGCTGGTTGATGGAAACGGTTCGTCGCCAGTCTCAGCAGGCAGGCATTGCCATGCCGCAGGTCGCGATTTATCACGCGCCAGATATTAATGCTTTCGCAACCGGAGCGCGACGTGATGCCTCGCTGGTAGCGGTGAGCACAGGTTTGCTGCAAAGTATGAATCAGGATGAAGCCGAAGCGGTTATTGCCCATGAAATCAGCCACATTGCGAATGGTGATATGGTGACCATGACGCTGATTCAGGGGATCGTGAACACCTTCGTGATTTTCATTTCGCGTCTGATTGCGCAGGTGGCTTCTGGTTTCCTTTCCGGAAACCGTGATGGCGAAGAAAGTAACGGCAATCCGATGATTTATTTTGCCGTGGCGACGGTGCTTGAACTGGTCTTTGGTATTCTGGCGAGCATTATCACCATGTGGTTCTCGCGTCACCGCGAGTTCTACGCAGATGCCGGTTCAGCGAAACTGGTAGGGCGTGAAAAAATGATTGCAGCGTTGCAACGTCTGAAAACCAGCCATGAACCGCAGGAAGCGGGCAGCATGATGGCGTTTTGTATAAACGGCAAATCGAAGTCTTTCAGCGAGCTGTTTATGTCTCACCCGCCGCTGGACAAACGTATCGAAGCGCTGCGCAGCGGTCAGTACATCAAATAAATGTCCGTTCGTTTATGTGTAAAAAAATGCCTGGCTTATGCCAGGCATTTTGCTTTGCGAAACTTACGGTTTAGAACTCTCAGCAGCTTGCTGGCTGCTGGTTTTTTGCGTCATTCTCATCAGACTGACCAGCGCGCCTGCACCGGCGAGTGTCCCGGCCATAATTAACGAAGCATGCGTCCCGTGTGACGGGAACAGGTTAAACATCAGGGCAACCATTGCTGCACCGGTCGTCTGGCCTAAAAGACGGGCAGTTCCCAGCAAGCCACTGGCGCCACCGCTGCGGTTACGCGGTGCGGAACTGATGATTGTGTGATTGTTCGGTGACTGGAATAAACCAAAGCCCGCACCGCACAGAAGCATGCGCCAGATAATGTTCAGATGTGAAGGTTCTGGCGGCAGCAGTGAGAGCGAAAACAGCCCGAATGAAAAGATAATCAACCCGATCCCGCCCAGCATTCCGGGATGGAAACGCTCGACCAGACGGCCGGCGATTGGTGCCATCACCATCGTTGCCAGCGGCCACGGCGTCAGCAGCAGGCCGGTATCTACAGAGTTCAGCCCCAGCGTATTTTGCAGGAAGAAGGGCAGTGAAACGAATGCCAGCATTTGGGCACTGAAAGAGCACAACGACGTGCCCAGCGACAGGCTGAAAATCGGGATGCGCAGCAAATCCACCGGCAGCAACGGGAAAGGTTTCGATAACTGGCGGCGGACAAAGAACCAGCCAATAATCAGCAGCGCGATCACTTCGCCCAAAATTAGCAGATGGTTCAGACCCTGCGCGAAACCGCTGATTGCACTGATGAGCAGGCCAAACGTCAGCGCATTCATCACGCTGCTAGTGATATCAAAACGCTGCCCCTGACTGCGTGTTGAGTTGGCCGGAAGAAATTTCAGGCCCAGAATCAGCGCGACAATACCAATCGGAACATTCACCGCAAACAACCACTGCCACGACGCGACGGACAAAATCCCTGCTGCAATAGTCGGCCCTGCGGCGGACGAAACGGCAACAATCAGCGCATTAATCCCGACGCCACGACCCAGAAAACGTTGCGGATAAATAATGCGTATCAGCGCGGTATTGACGCTCATGATCGCCGCAGCCCCGAACCCCTGCAATACGCGCGCGACGGTCAGCGTCAGCAGCGAATCGGAAAGAGCGCAGAAGAGCGACGTAATGCTGAATACCAGCAGGCCGGTCTGATAGATGCGGCGATAGCCAAAAATATCACCGAGAGACGCCAGAGAGAGCAATGAAATGGTTATTGCCAGTTGGTAGGCATTCACGACCCAGATTGAGGCCGCCGGGCTGGCATGAAAATCATTGGCAATAGTGGGTAACGCCACATTCGCGATTGCGCCATCAAGCACCGAAACGGTAATACCCAGAGCGATTGCAAGGATCGCACCGTAGCGCTGTGGAACGGGAAGCCCGTCGTTGGGTGTAGGTGTCATGAGTTATGTCAGTGCGTAGTCATCAGAGAGGGGAATATTACTACGCTAATGAAGCTAAAGTGACAATTGTCACATGATGTAATGAATTTTTTACTGTTCTCTCAGTTCTGAAACTGGCTTAACAGTTCTTACATTCTCACGCATCGGGTAGATTGCTTCTCGTCGATGCTTACCACTATAATAAAAACTACGTTCTATTTTTTTTGAAACAAAACTCACGCGAGCAGGTAATTCATCCTATGGCTATCGCAGATCTTGATAAGCAACCCGATTCTGTTTCTTCCGTTCTGAAAGTTTTTGGCATTTTGCAGGCCCTGGGCGAAGAGCGGGAGATTGGTATTACTGAACTTTCTCAGCGCGTTATGATGTCCAAAAGTACCGTCTACCGTTTTTTACAGACGATGAAATCTTTGGGATACGTGGCGCAGGAAGGGGAATCTGAGAAGTATTCGCTCACTTTGAAGTTATTCGAGTTAGGGGCGAAAGCACTGCAAAATGTGGATCTGATCCGCAGTGCTGATATTCAAATGCGTGAACTGTCCCGTCTGACCCGCGAAACGATCCACCTTGGCGCACTGGATGAAGACGGTATTGTCTATATCCATAAAATCGATTCGATGTACAACCTGCGCATGCATTCACGTATTGGCCGCCGTAATCCGCTGCACACTACGGCGATCGGTAAAGTGCTTCTGGCCTGGGGCGATAAAGCGGAAGTCAGCGCCCTGTTGCAGGAAATCGAATTTACCCGGAGCACTGAAAACACCATTATGAATGCCGCCGATTTGCAGACTGCGCTTAATCAGGTGCGCGTGCAGGGTTATGGCGAAGATAACGAAGAGCAGGAACAGGGGCTTCGTTGCATAGCGGTTCCTGTGTTTGACCGCTTTGGTGTGGTGATTGCTGGCCTGAGTATTTCGTTCCCGACTATCCGTTTCTCAGAAGAAAGCAAAGCGCACTACGTTGAAATGCTGCATACCGCCGCGCGCAACATTTCTGAGCAGATTGGTTTTCACGACTACCCGTTCTGAGTCTTTGCATAAGTAATGCAGATATAAAAAAACCGAAGCCATTGGCTTCGGTTTTTTGTTTTCAGCGAACCGGGATCAGCGATGAGCCAGTTCAGCGGCTTCTTCAGAATCCATCACTGCTTTATCTGTCTGTTTTAAAAGCTGGCTGGTGATTGTACCGGCAGTCATTGAACCACTTACGTTCAGGGCAGTACGGCCCATATCAATCAGCGGCTCGACGGAGATCAACAGCGCGACCAGCGTGACAGGCAGACCCATCGCCGGTAATACGATAAGAGCCGCGAAAGTCGCACCGCCGCCCACACCGGCAACACCGGCGGAGCTCAGTGTGACAATGCCGACCAGCGTGGCAATCCAGACCGGATCAAACGGGTTGATGCCCACGGTTGGCGCAACCATGACGGCCAGCATTGTCGGATACAAACCGGCACAACCATTCTGGCCGATAGTGGCCCCAAAGGATGCTGCGAAGCTGGCAATCGATTCCGGGATACCGAGACGACGAGTTTGTGCTTCAACGCTCAGCGGAATAGTGGCAGCGCTGGAACGGCTGGTGAATGCGAAGGTTAGCACTGGCCAGACTTTACGGAAGAATTTCGCCGGGTTAACGCCGGTGAAAGACAACAGCACAGCGTGAATTACGAACATGATGGCCAGACCGAGATAAGATGCCACCACGAAACTGCCCAGTTTAATGATGTCCTGAATGTTGGAACCGGCAACCACTTTGGTCATTAATGCCAGAACACCGTATGGAGTCAGTTTCATGACCAGACGAACCAGTTTCATCACCCAGGCTTGCAGGGTATCGATAAAGGCCAGAACGCGCGGGCCTTTATCAGCATCATCTTTAACCAGCTGAAGTGCCGCAACGCCAACGAAAGCTGCGAAAATTACCACGCTGATGATGGACGTCGGGCTTGCACCTGTCAGGTCAGCAAACGGGTTCTTAGGAATAAAGGAAAGGATCAGCTGAGGCACGCTCAGGTCAGCCACTTTGCCCACGTAGTTGGACTGGATAGCGGTCAGACGCGCGGTTTCCTGCGTCCCCTGAACCAGCCCATCAGCGGTCAGACCAAACAGACCGGTCACAAAGATACCTACCAGCGAGGCAATCAGCGTGGTGAACAACAGGGTACCGATAGTCAGGAAACTGATTTTGCCCAGCGATGACGCGTTGTGCAGTTTCGCTACCGCGCTCAGAATCGAGACAAAAACCAGCGGCATGACTATCATTTGCAGTAACTGGACGTAGCCGTTACCGACAATATTAAACCAGGTAATAGAGGTTTTCAGTACCGGATCATCGGAACCATAGATCAGCTGCAAAGCCAGGCCAAACACCACACCCATGGCCAGACCAAGTAAGACTTTTTTTGCCAGACTCCATTGCTTATGGCGGGTTTGCGCCAGCAGCAAAAGGAGGACAACGAAAACCACTACGTTAAGAACGAGCGGAAGATTCATACCGAACTCCAGACTTATAGTTTTGATATTTAAAACGGGTGTTCCCGACAGGGATTGCACCATCCCAAAGCAATGGTGAGCAGGATATCAGTTTGGCACCTGAACATTTATATCCAAAAAGAATGCTTTATAACTTTTAGAGCCTATCCCAATAGGATTTTATTCCAGATAATGATGCCGCAGGTAAAATGCAGCATCGCCTCATAA